>DATMEC010000306.1:0-19768 GCA_035557125.1 Steroidobacteraceae bacterium | reverse complement strand
GATCCGCCATTTCTCGCTCGGCCCGGACGGGAAGCTCGAGGTCGGCATTTCGCCCACGTATTCGGGCTGCCCCGCCAACTCGGTGATCAAGGCCGACGTACTGCGGGCGCTCGGCGCCGCCGGCTTCGATGCCGTTGCCGTTGACGTGCTGGCGCCGGCCTGGTCCAGCGACTGGCTCAGCGAAGAGGCGCGACGCAAGCTCGAGAAGTACGGCATCGCTCCGCCGGGCGCGCCGTCGGACGCGAGACCCGCCTGCCCGCGCTGCGGTTCGGCGCACACGTCGCGAACCAGCGAGTTCGGCTCGACGCCCTGCAAGGCGCTCTATCGATGCGAGGCCTGTCTCGAGCCGTTCGACTATTTCAAGTGCATCTAGCGGCTCATAGATGCTGAAATTCCACCCGCTCGCCGTCGCGCAGCGTTCGGAAGCCGCGGACGACGCGATCGCGGTGACGTTCGCGCTGCCGGCGGAGCTACGCGATGACTTTCGATTCCACGCCGGCCAGCACGTCGCCCTGCGCCGCGTGATCGACGGGCGCGAGGAACGGCGGACCTACTCCATCGTCAATCCTGAGGGCGCCGGGGCGCTCACCATCGGAATCCGGCTGCAGGCGGGCGGGCGCATGTCCGCGGAGCTCGCGCAGTCGGCGCTGCCCGGCGCACGCATCGAGGTGATGACGCCGAACGGCAGCTTCCATTCCGACCCGGCCGGCCAGTCGAGGCGATTCGCCGCATTCGCGGCGGGCAGCGGGATCACGCCGGTGCTGTCCATCGCGGCGACGGCGCTCGCGCGCGACCCGCAGTGCCGGTTCCAGCTGTGGTACGGGAACACGGAGAGCGCGCGCACTATGTTCCTCGACGAGGTGCTCGCGCTGAAGGACCGGTTCCTCACGCGCTTCTCGGTCGCCTTCGTGATGAGCCGCGAGCCGCAGGACGTCGACTGGTTCAACGGCCGGATCGACGCCACCAAGCTGCGCGAGTTTGCGCGCCATGACCTCCGCGTCCCCGAAGTCGACGAGTTCTTCGTGTGCGGCCCGGGCACCATGGGCGAAGACGTCCCGCAGGCGCTCGTCGCGCTTGGCGCGAGGGGGCGCATCCACGTTGAGCACTTCACGCCCGTCGCCGCGCCCGGGACCGGCGCCGGCGCGGCCGCAACCGCGGCGAAGCCGGTGACCGCGGCCGCAGCCGCCCATGCGGACATCACGGTCGTGATGGACGGCCGGCGGCGCCGCTTCAGCATGGCACGGGGCGGCGAGGTGATCCTGGACGCCGCAGAAGGCGCGGGCCTCGACCTGCCGTTCTCCTGCCGCGCGGGCGTCTGTTCCACCTGCCGTGCGAAGCTCGTCTCCGGCACCGCCGAGATGGAGCACAACGTCGCGCTCGAGGATTGGGAAGTGGAGGCGGGCTATATTCTCTGCTGCCAGGCGCGCCCCACGAGCGCCGCGCTCGAGATCAGCTACGACGAATGACGGCGAACCGCGCATGATCTACCAGGCAATCCTGTACGAGACGGCAGACGGCGTCGCGCGGCTGACGCTGAACCGCCCCGAGCGGCTCAACAGCTTCAATGGCGCGATGCACGCGGAGGTGCGCGATGCGCTCGCGCGCGTCGCCGCTGACGGCTCGCGCGTGCTCGTGATCACGGGCGCCGGCCGCGGCTTCTGCGCGGGACAGGACCTCGGCGACCGGCAGCTGACGGCGGCCGGCACGCGCGCCGACCTCGGCGAATCGATCGAGCGCAACTACAAGCCCCTCGTCCTGGCATTGCGCGGCCTGCCGCTGCCGACGGTCGCGGCGGTGAACGGCGTGGCTGCAGGTGCCGGCGCGAGCCTCGCCCTCGCCTGCGACCTGGTGGTGGCGGCGTCGTCCGCATCTTTCATCCAGGCCTTCAGCAAGCTCGGCTTGGTGCCCGATTCCGGGGCAACGTGGTTCCTGCCGCGCCTCGTCGGCCGCGCGCGCGCCCTCGGTCTCGCGATGCTCGGCGAACGGCTGTCCGCCGCCGACGCGGCGGACTGGGGACTCATCTGGCGCTGCGTGGACGACGCCGGCTTCGCCGAATACGTCGACGGACTCGCACGTTCGCTCGCCGCGGCGCCGACGCGCGGCCTCGTGCGCACGCGTGAGGCCATGGACGCGGCCGCGACGGCAACGCTCATCGAGCAGCTCGACCTCGAGCGCGACCTCCAGCGCGAGCTCGGCTATACGGCGGACTACGCCGAGGGCGTTGCGGCGTTCGCGGAGAAGCGCGCGCCGCGCTTCTCGGGACGGTAGGGGGCGCAATGAACCGGGAGCGCACGAAATCCGGGACCAACCTCCAGCGCCAGGCCGAGCGCGCGACCGAGGCACTGTGGCGCGGCGATGCGGCGTCGCGGCAGCTCGGCATGTCGATCGAGTCCTGCGGCCCGGGCCGTGCGACCGTGACGATGCGCATCCGGCCCGACATGGTCAACGGCCACGGGATCTGCCACGGCGGACTCGTGTTTGCGCTGGCGGACAGTGCCTTTGCCTTTGCCTGCAATTCCTACGGAGACAACACCGTCGCGGCCGGCGCCGCCATCGAGTTCCTGCTGCCGGCGCGCGAGGGTGACACGCTGCGCGCGGTCGCTTGCGAGCGCTGGCGCCGGGGCCGCTCGGGCATTTACGAAATCGAAGTGCAGAACCAGGCGGGGGAGACAGTCGCGCTGTTCCGCGGGCGCAGCCACCAGATTGCCGGGAGACTGATCGATGACTGAGGCATTCATCTGCGACGCCATCCGCACGCCCATCGGCCGATATGGCGGCGTGCTCTCGGGCGTGCGCACCGACGACCTGGCGGCCCTGCCCATCGCGGCGCTCGTAGAGCGCAACGCCGGCGCGGACTGGCAGGCTGTGGACGACGTCGTCTTCGGCTGCGCGAACCAGGCCGGCGAGGACAACCGCAACCTCGCGCGCATGGCCGCGCTGCTCGCAGGGCTCCCGGCCGACGTGGCCGGCGTGACCGTGAACCGGCTGTGCGGCTCGGGCCTCGACGCGGTCGCGATCGCGGCGCGCCAGATCCGCTCGGGCGAGGCGGAGTTCCTGATCGCCGGCGGCGCCGAGAGCATGAGCCGCGCGCCCTACGTGCTGTCGAAGCCCGACGCGGCCTTCACGCGCAACCAGCAGATGTTCGACACGACGATCGGCTGGCGCTTCGTGAACCCGCTGATGAAGGCGCAGTACGGAATCGACTCGATGCCCGAGACCGGCGAGAACGTCGCCGCCGAGTTCGCGGTCTCGCGCGCCGACCAGGACGCGTTTGCGCTGCGCAGCCAGGAGCGCGCGCTGGCCGCCCAGGCGGGCGGGCGGCTGGCGGCGGAGATCGTCGCCGTGACGCTGCCGGCGAAGAAGGGCGCGGCGGTCGTCGTCGAGCGCGACGAGCATCCGCGCGAGACGAGCCTCGAGGCGCTCGCGAAGCTCGGCACGCCGTTTCGCGCCGGCGGCACGGTCACGGCCGGTAACGCCTCCGGCGTCAACGACGGCGCCTGCGCGCTCATCGTCGCGAGCGAAGGCGCGGCGAAGCGGCATGGCCTCAAGCCGCGCGCGCGCGTCCTCGGCGCGGCGGTCGCGGGACTGCCGCCGCGCATCATGGGGATGGGGCCGGCGCCCGCGTCCGAGAAGCTGATGGCAAGGCTCGGGCTCGCAATCGGCGACTTCGACGTGATCGAGCTCAACGAGGCGTTCGCCTCGCAGGCGCTCGCCGTGCTGCGCCGCCTCGGGCTCCCGGACGACGCGCCGCACGTCAACCCGAACGGCGGCGCGATCGCGCTCGGCCATCCGCTCGGCATGAGCGGGGCGCGGCTCGCGGCGACGGCGACGCTTGAGCTCGAGCGCCGCGGCGCGCGGCGCGCGCTGTGCACGATGTGCATCGGCGTGGGGCAGGGGATCGCGCTCGCGATCGAGCGGGTCGCTTGAACGGCGCGGGCCTGGTCCGCCGCGACGGCGACGTCGCGGTCTTCACGTTCGACAATCCGCCGGTCAACGCGCTGTCGCAACAGGTCCGCGCAGGGCTGCTCGAAGCCATCGAGAGCCTCGACGCCGACCCTGCCGTGCGCGCGATTGTGCTCGCGGGCGCGGGCCGCGGCTTTGTCGCGGGTGCCGATGTCCGTGAGTTCGACCGCCCGCCGGCCGAGCCGCTGCTGCCGGCCGTGCTGACGCGGCTCGAGGCTTGCGGAAAGCCGGTCGTTGCGGCGCTTCACGGCGCAACCCTCGGCGGCGGCGCAGAAACCGCGCTCGCATGCCATTACCGCTGCGCATCCGGCAACCTGCAGCTCGGCTTTCCGGAGGTGGGCCTCGGACTCCTGCCCGGCGCCGGCGGGACGGTCCGCCTGCCGCGTGTCGCGGGCTGGCAGGCCGCGCTCGACCTCATGACCGGCGGCAAGACGATCGGCATCGATCCGGCCATCGCGCTCGGCATCGTCGACCGGCGCGTCGACGGCGACCTCGTGGCCGGTGCGGTGGGCTGGGCACGCGAACTCGCGGACTCGGACACGCCGCCCCGCCGCGTCCTTGACCTGCCGGTGCCGCCGTCGCGGCCCGCGCTGTTCGAGGAATACCTGCACACGCTCCCGGCGTCCGCCAGGCGGCTGCCGGCGCCACCGCGCATCGTCGAGGCGCTGGCGAGCGCGGCGATGCTGCCCGCGGAGGCGGCGCTGGCGCGAGCGCGCACGCTGTTCCTCGAATGCCTTGCGTCGGTCGAGTCCCGCTCGCTGCGGCACCTCTTCTTCGCCGAGCGCAGGCCCGCCCCGGATCCCGCGCTCGTGCGCGAGGTCGGCCAGGCGGCGGTGCTCGGCGCCGGCACCATGGGGTCCGGCATCGCGATCAGTCTCGCCACCGGAGGCATCGGCGTGACGCTCGTCGACGCGAAGCAGGAGGCGCTCGACGCCGGGCTCGCGCGCGTGAAATCCGCGATCGACGCCGCCGAGCGCAAGCGCAGGCTCGATCCCGCCGCGGCGGCGGCCGCGCGGGCCCGCGTGCAGGGCTCGCTGACCCTCGCCGCGGTCGCCGGCGCCGACCTCGTGGTCGAGGCGGTGTTCGAGAATCTGGCCGTCAAGCGCGAGGTGTTCGGCCGTCTGGGCGAACTTGCAAAGCCCGGGGCGGTGCTCGCGACGAATACCTCGACGCTCGACGTCGATGCGATCGCCGCGGCCTCGGGGCGGCCGGGCGACGTCGTCGGCATGCATTTCTTCAGCCCGGCGAACGTCATGCGCCTCGTCGAAGTGGTGCGCGGGCGCCAGTCCTCCCGCGAGGCACTGGCGACGGCGCAGGCGGTCACCCGGCGCATCGGCAAGATCGCGATACCGGTCGGCAACGCGTTCGGCTTCGTCGGCAACCGCATGCTGTACGCCTACGGCCGCGAGAAAGAGCTGATGATGCTCGAGGGGGCGAGTCCCGAGGGGATCGACCGGGCCCTGCAGGACTTCGGCATGGCGATGGGCCCGAACGCCGTCGGCGACCTCGCCGGTCTCGACATCGGATTCCAGGTGCGCAAGGAGTGGCAGGAGAAGCCGGACGACCCGCGCTATTACCGGGTCTCGGACCGGCTCGCCGAGCTCGGCCGCTTCGGCCAGAAGAGCGGGCGCGGCTTCTACCGCTACGACGGGCCAGGCAAGGAGCGCATGCCGGACCCCGAGGTGGCGGAACTGATCCGCGTCGAGGCGGATCGACTGGGCATCGCGCGGCGCGACGTCGAGCCCGGCGAGATCGTGACCCGCTGCATCCTCGCGCTCGTGAACGAGGGCGCACGGATCCTCGAGGCGGGGATCGCGGAGAGCCCGGACGACATCGACGTGATCTGGTGCAATGGCTATGGCTTTCCGCGGCATCGGGGCGGCCCGATGTTCTACGCGGACACCGTCGGGCTGCGTGGCGTCGTGGATGCGATCCGCGCGCTCGCGCGCGAGCATGGCGAGCGCTACTGGGAACCGGCCCGGCTGCTCGCACGGCTCGCGGCCGACGAGACGACGTTCGCGGGCTGGCAGGCCGCGCGCACCGCCGGCTGACGCGAAAAGTGGAGGAAGCGATGCGACTGCAGAGTTACATGGGCGGGGAATGGCAGGGCGGCGGGGGCCGTGCCGCGGTCCTGCGTGACGCGAGCACCGGCGCCGTAGTGGCGGAAGCGGCGAGCGAAGGCCTCGATTTCGCGGCGGCGCTGGCGCACGCACGCAAGGTCGGCGGCCCGGCGCTGCGCGCGATGACTTTCCGCGAGCGCGCTTCCATGCTGCGCGCGCTCGGCAAGCGCCTGCTCGACTACAAGTCCGAGTTCTACGCGCTCTCGCACGCGACTGGCGCGACCAAGGGTGACTCCTGGATCGACATCGACGGCGGCATCGGCACGATGCTGGTGTTCGCGAGCAAGGGCGCGCGGGAGCTCCCGGACGGGCAGGTCTACCTCGACGGCGCCGTCGAGCCGCTGTCAAAGGGCGGCAGCTTCGTCGGCCAGCATATTTGCGTTCCGCTCGAGGGCGCGGCGGTTCACATCAACGCCTTCAACTTCCCGGTCTGGGGCATGCTCGAGAAGCTGGCGCCGGCGCTGCTCGCCGGCGTGCCGGCGATCGTGAAGCCCGCGACTTCGACCAGCTACCTCACCGAGCTCGTCGTGCGGCGCATCGTCGAGACCGGTCTCCTGCCCGCGGGCGCGCTGCAGCTCATCTGCGGCGGCGTCGGCGACCTGTTCGACCATCTCGGCTGCCAGGACGTCGTCTCATTCACCGGCTCGGCGGCGACCGCGGCAAGGCTGCGAACCCATGCGGCCGTCGTCCGCCACGCGGTCCGCTTCGTCGCCGAGACCGACTCGCTCAATTCCTCGATACTCGGGCCGGACGCCGGGCCCGGCACGCCGGAGTTCCAGCTCTTCGTCCAGGAGGTCGCGCGCGAGATGACGGTCAAGGCCGGGCAGAAGTGCACGGCGATCCGCAAGGCCGTCGTGCCGAAAGCCTGGCTCGGCGAGGTGGTGTCGGCCCTGCAGGCGAAGCTCGCGGAGACGGTCGTCGGTGACCCGCGCACGCCCGGCGTCGGCATGGGGCCGCTCGCGAGCGTCGCCCAGCGTGACGAGGTGCTCGCGCGCCTCGCAGAGCTCGAGCGCGAATCGGAGCGCGTCGCGGGCGACCCCGAGCGTTTCGAGGTCAGCGGCGCCGACCGGCGCCAGGGCGCCTTCCTCCCGCCGATCCTGCTGCTGTGCCGCGACGCCTCCGCCGCGCGCGCGGTGCACTCGGTCGAGGCGTTCGGTCCCGTGTCCACCGTCATCGGCTACGACGGCATCCCGGACGCAATCGCGATCGCGCGGCGCGGCGACGGCAGCCTCGCGGGCTCGGTCTTCACGGCCGACGACGATGCGGCGGCGAGCCTCGTGTTCGGGCTCGCGCCCTATCACGGGCGCGTGCTGGTCGTGAACCGGCATTGCGCGAAGGAATCGACGGGCCACGGCTCGCCGCTCGCGCCGCTGGTGCACGGCGGTCCAGGCCGCGCCGGCGGGGGCGAGGAGCTCGGCGGCATCCGCGGCGTGCTGCACTACATGCAGCGTACCGCGGTGCAGGGCACGCCCGACGTCATCACCGCGGTCGGCCGGCGCTGGACGCGCGGCAGCCGCGAGCGCGACCCGGGCCGGCACCCGTTCCGCAAGCCCTTTCACGCGCTCGAAATCGGGGACACCTTCAATTCCGCGGAGCGCGAGGTCACGGTTGCGGACATCGAGAAATTCGCCGCACTCTCCGGCGATAATTTCTACGCGCACATGAGCGAGTCGGAAGCGGCGCGGAACCCGCTATTCGGCGGCCGCGTCGCGCACGGCTATTTCCTGATATCCGCCGCCGCGGGACTCTTCGTCGACCCGGACTACGGCCCAGTGCTCGGCAACTACGGCCTCGACGCGCTGCGATTCGTCAAGCCGGTGAAGCCCGGCGACCGGATCCGCGTCCGGCTCACCTGCAAGGAGAAGTTCCTGCGTGCCGACAAGGGCTGGGGCGAGGTGACCTGGGACACCGAGATCACGAACCAGGACGGCGAGACGGTCGCCGCCTATCACGTGCTGACGATGGTGAGCATCCATGAAATCCCCGATCGCGCCTGAGGCGCTGCGCGAGCAGTTCCCGAGCCTCGGCTTCGAGCTGCCGGCCGACGGCGTGCTCGAGATCGTCATCGCCAACGAGGGACGGCAGAATTCCGCGACCGAGGCCATGCATCGCGACCTTGCAAACGTCTGGCGCGCGGTCGACGCGTTGCCCGGGGTGCGTGCGGTGCTGGTGCGCGGCGCGGGTGAGCACTTTTCCTCGGGCGGCGACTTCGCGATGATCGAGCGCATGATCGAGGACGAGGCGACGCTGCTGCGCGTCTGGCGGGAGGCGAGCGACCTCGTCTACAACCTGGTCGACTGCAGCAAGCCCGTAGTCTCGGCGATCCGCGGGACGGCCGTCGGCGCTGGCCTTGCGGTCGCCCTGCTGGCCGACGTCTCGGTTGCCGGGCGCAACTCGAAGATCCTCGACGGGCACACGCGACTTGGCGTCGCCGCGGGCGATCACGCCGTCATCCTCTGGCCACTCCTGTGTGGGCTCGCCAAGGCGCGCTACTACCTGCTGACCAACGAGCCGCTCTCGGGCGAGGAAGCCGAGCGCATCGGGCTCGTTTCGCTGTGCGTGGACGACGACAAGGTGCGCGAGCGCGCACTCGAAGTCGCGGTCAAGCTCGCCGCGGGAAGCGCGAGCGCGCTGGCATTCACCAAGCACGCCCTGGCGAACTGGCTGCGGCTCGCCGGCCCGTCGTTCGATGCATCGCTCGCGCTGGAATTCCTCGGCTTCCGCCTCGGCGACGCGCGCGAAGGGCTCGACGCCGTGCGCAACCGGCGGCCGCCGAAGTTCACCCGCTAGGTAACCCTGCACAGGGTTGTCCTGGATTGCCTCGCGCGGCCACGGCCGCTACGATGCGCGCTGCCTTGGGGTGGTCTCAAAAGACCTGAGATGCCGGTCGCTGCCGGCGAACCCGTTGAACCTGATCCGGTTAGGACCGGCGTAGGGAGCAGGCGTGCCTCTGAAACCGCTGCCGTTCATCGCGTGCCTTCTGGCCTGTGCCGCCGCTTCGGCTGCGGAGCCGCAGACAGAGCTCGAGCCCGTTCTGGTGACGGCTACGCTCCGCCCGGTGCCGGTATCCGAGCGCGCGGGGGGCGTGACCGTGCTCGGGGAAGGCGACGTGCGCGAGGCCGCGGTGGTCCACCTCGAGGAACTGTTGCCGCAGGTTCCGTCATTGTCCTGGGCCGGAGCGAGCTCGCGCCCGCGCTACTTCCAGCTGCGCGGGATCGGCGAGCTCGAGCAGTACCAGGGCGCGCCGAACCCGTCCGTCGGCTTCCTCGTGGACGAGATCGACTTCAGCGGCATCGGCATGATCGGCTCGACCTTCGACGTCGAGCAGGTGGAGGTGCTGCGCGGCCCGCAGGGCACGCGCTACGGCGCGAATGCCCTCGGCGGGCTCATCAAGGTCAAGACTCGCGACGCGAGGCCGGTGCGGGAACTCGGCACGGAACTCACCGTCGGCGGCGACGGGTTGTGGTCGGCCGGCGCGGTCGCGGGGGGCGGACTTGGCGCGGGCGAAAATCTTTCGGGCGCCTGGCGCGCGGTGCTGCAGCGCGCGGTCGGAGACGGTTTCCGTCACAACCGCTTCCTTGGCCGCGACGATACCAATGGCCGCGACGAGACGACTGCGCGGCTGAAGGTCCGGCTCGAATCCGGGGACGCCTGGCGCGGCGACCTCGCACTGCTGCACGCCGATTTCGACAACCGCTACGACGCCTTTGCGATCGACAACGGCTTCGACACGCTATCGGACCGGCCGGGGCGCGACTCGCAGCGTTCCGACGGCATGTCACTCGACGTCACGTTCGACGCCCGCGGCGGCAGGCAGTGGCGCTCCATCACGGGCCTCTCCGAGTCCGACATCGTCGCGAGCTTCGACGGCGACTGGGGCAACGACCGCGACTGGGGCGAGGCGGGACCGTACAATTTTTTCTCGAGCACGAGCCGCGTGCGCCGCACCGCGAGCGAGGACCTGCGGCTTTCGGGCGAGACCGGGGCCGGCCATGCGTGGATCACGGGCTTGTGGCTGCAGCGCCTCGAGGAGGACAACCACGTGGCCGACGACGGACGCTACCTTGCGGATGCCTTCGTGCGCCGGCTCGACAGCGGCTACCGCGCGACGAGCGCCGCGCTCTACGGGCAGGCGGACATGGCGCTTGCGCCGGCGACCACGCTCACCGCGGGCCTGCGCGTCGAGGAGCGCGACGCACGCTACGCCGACAGCGACGGCGTCGCCTTCGACCCGCGCGAGCGGCTGTGGGGCGGGGAACTGTCGGTCCTGCATCGCCTGGGGGAGCGCCACAGCGTGTGGGCGACCCTTGCCCGCGGCTACCGCGCGGGCGGATTCAATATCGGCACGAGCGTGCCCGCGGATCGCCAGCAGTTCACCGCGGAGTACCTCTGGTCCGTCGAGGCGGGGTGGAAGGGCGAGAGCGCCGCGGGCGACAGGCGCGCTGACGCCAACGTCTACTACCTGCGCCGGGAGGATCCGCAGGTCGCGACCTCGCTGCAGCTCGATCCGCAAGATCCGCTGACATTCATGTTCCTGACCGACAACGCCGGGAGCGCCGAGGCATTCGGCCTCGAATCCTCGGCGGCGCTCGCGCTGGGCCGGGGCGTCGAAGTCGAGGCGACCTTCAACTGGATGGATTCGCGCTATCACGGCTATCGCTTCGGCGAACGTGACCTGGAGGGCCGCGCCTTCGCCCATGCACCGGAGTGGAAGGCTTCACTCGCCGCGACTTGGCGCCATCCCGCGGGCTGGATGGCACGGGCCGATTTGTCGGGCGAGGCCGGCTTCTATTTCGACACCAGCCACGACCAACGGTCGGACTCGCGCTTCCTCGCCAACCTGCGGGCCGGCTACGAGGCCGAGCGCTGGTCGATCGAGGCCTGGGTGCGGAATCTGTTCGACGAACGCTATCCGGTCCGGGGCTTCTATTTCGAGAACGAGCCGCCGGATTTTCCCACGAAGCTCTACCTGCGCTGGGGCGATCCCCGTCAGGCGGGGCTGACTGCGCGCTATTCCTTCTGAGGTGCCGCCATGCATGTCTCCGTCGAAATGAGCCTCTACCCGCTGACGGGCGAGTTCGTCCCGCCGATCCTCGACTTCATCGAGCGCCTCAAGGCGCAGCCGGGACTCACCGTCGTCACCAACTCGATGAGCACGCAGGTGAGCGGCGACTACGACCGCGTCTTCGCGGCGCTGCACGCGGAAGTGCGCGGGAGCCTCGAGGGGCCGCACCGCGCGGTGCTGGTGATGAAGGTGCTCGGTGACGGTGGCTGAACTCGCGGCCGTTGCCTTCGGCGCCGCCTACATCGTGCTCGCGATCCGCGAGCAGCGGGCCTGCTGGATCGCCGGCGGCATCGGGACCGCGATCTACGCCGCCGTGTTCGTCGATGCCGGCCTGCCGATGCAGGCGGCGCTGCAGCTCGTCTATGTCGCGATGTCGGCGTACGGCTGGTACGCCTGGCGGCGCCAGCCCGCGGGCGCAGGGCCGGTCCGGTCCTGGCCGTGGTGGCGCCACCTGGCCGCGGCGGCGGCGATCGGCATCGCGACGGCGATCACGGCGCCGCTCGCCGTGCGCTACGCCTCTGCCGCGGCGCCAGTTGCGGATTCGCTCGGCACGTGGGCGAGCCTCTTCGCCACCTGGCTGCTCGCGCGGCGGATCATCGACACCTGGGTCTGGTGGGTCGTGATCGACTCGGGCCTCGCGGCGCTGTTCGCGCACCAGGGACTGTGGATGACCGCGGCGCTCTACCTTGCATACGCGGTGCTTGCCGTCGCCGGCTGGCGCAGCTGGCGCGCAAGGCGGGCAGTGGCGTGAAAACGCCACGGCAAGGCGCGGCCGGCCTTGCGATCGCCGCGGCGACGCACGCGCTCGGCCTCGAGCATCCCGAGGTGACGCCGCTCGAAGGAGGCGTCGCCAACCGGAGCTACCGCCTTCGGGAAGGCCCGCGCGAGTTCGTGCTGCGAATCCCGGGCGATGCGGCGCGGGCCCTCGGCGCGAGCGGGCGGTCCGAGCTTGCGATGCAGTCGCTTGCCGCGCAGGCTAGCCTCGCGCCGCGCATCGTGCTCGCAGGGCCCGCGGGCGCATACGTCGTCTCCGAGTTCGCCGACGGCCGCACGCCGGCCGCCGATGCGATGCGGGAGCGCCCGATGCTGCGGCGCGTCGGCGCCTGGTTCGCGCGCCTGCACGCGCTCGAAGCGCCGGCCGGCATCCCGGTCGTCGAATTCGGCGAGCGCGCCGCTGCCTACCTCGAGCGCGCCGCGCCGCAAGACCCCGACGGGCGCATCGCGCGCCTGCAGCGCGAGCTTGCGCGGCGCTGCGCGGCGCTTGCGCCGCCCGCGCGCATCGCAGCCTGTCACCACGACCCGCACCGGCGCAACTTCGTCGACGACGGCGCGCGGATCCTCGCTGTCGACTGGGAGTACGCGGGCCCGGGCGACCCGGCGGCGGACCTTGCGGCCTGCGCCGGGTACCACGCGCTCGGCGAGCCTGCCGTCGACGCGCTACTCGAAGGCTACGGCGAAGCGGGCGCCGGCGCAGCGGGCGTTGCACTGCGCGCGCGGATCGCCGCGCTCGCCTGGATCTTCGATTGCCTCTGGTTCGGCTGGAACGCGGCGGCGGCCGGGCTCGGACTCTCGCCCGACGCAGTCGAACAATCCCGGCTTGCCGCACGGCTTGGCGCCTGAGCGGTTGCGCGGAGACTGGCGCTTCGGGGAAGATGCGCGACCCATGGTTGACATCACCGTGACCGACCGCGACGGAGGCGTACATCGCGTGGCTGCGCGCGAGGGCGTCAGCCTCATGGAGACGCTGCGCGAGCTCGAGTACGGCGTGGCCGCGATCTGCGGCGGCATGTGCTCCTGCGCGACCTGCCATGTCTACGTGGCCGAACCCTGGCTCGATCTCCTGCCGCCGATGCAGGGCGACGAGAAGGAAATCCTGCAGGAGCTCGAGAGCTACAGGCCGCGGGGGTCGCGGCTGTCCTGCCAGGTGCCGATGGAGGCGCCGCTCACGGGCCTCGAAGTCGAGATCGCGCCGGAGGAATGAGAATGGAGGGGACGCGCACCTTCATATTCGCAAAGGGGACGCGCACCTTTGCGAATATGAAGGTGCGCGTCCCCTTCAGCGCTTGCGTGCCTGGTCGGCCACCGCGCGGGCGGCGGCCTCGATCGAGGCCGCGTCGCCGAGGAAGCGCCGCGCCGTTCGCGGGCGCTGGCACGCGTCCAGCTCGTACAGGATCGGCACGCCGGTCGGGATGTTGAACTCCACGATGTCCGCGTCGCTCATCCCGTCGAGCATCTTGACCAGCGCGCGCAGGCTGTTGCCGTGCGCGACGACCAGCACGTCGCCGCCGGCGGCCAGCGCCGGCACGAGCCGCTCGTGCCACCAGGGCTCGACGCGGGCAAGCGTGTCCTGTAGCGATTCGGTCGCGGGCAGCCGCGCGGCGTCGATGCCGCGGTAGCGCGCGTCGAAACGCGGGTGGCGCGGGTCATCGCCGGCGAGCGGCGGGGGCGGGATGTCGTAGCTGCGCCGCCAGACCTTGACCTGGCCGGCGCCATACTTCGCGGTCGTCTCCGCCTTGTCGAGACCCTGCAGCGCGCCGTAGTGCCGCTCGTTCAGGCGCCAGTCGCGTTCGACAGGCACCCACATGCGGTCCATCTCGTCGAGCACGATCCACAAGGTGCGGATCGCGCGCTTCAGCACCGAGGTGAAGGCCTGGCCGAACTCGAATCCCTGCGCGCGCAGCAATACGCCCGCTGCGCGGGCTTCCTCGCGGCCCTGCGCCGTCAGGTCGACGTCGGTCCAGCCGGTGAAGAGGTTCTCCAGGTTCCAGGCGCTCTGGCCGTGTCGGACAAAGACGAGCCGGCTTTGCACCCGGTCTTCCTCAGCGCTCGACCAGCCGGCGCAGCGCCCGCACGGCGACCGAGACCGTCGGGAAGTCGGCGCTTCCGGTCGCGCGCATCTCGCGCACCATGCGGCTGATGCCGGCGACGGCTTCGCCGCCGGCTGCGATCCAGCCCGTCACCTGCTCGCGCGCGTCGCCGCGGGTCTTGCCGGCGAGCACGCGGTCGGAGAGCCGGCGCTGCAGCAGGTACAGCTCCTCGCGCAGGGCGCCCCGTGCTACCGCTTGCCAGTGGCCGTCGACCGGCAAGCGCTCGATCTGGTCCCGCAGCCAGTCGAGCCCGAGCTCGGCGCCGAGGCCGAAATAGGCCCTGGCGGTGTGGCCGATGCCGCTGCGCCGCAACAGCGCGATCTCGACGATGTCGACGCCGGCATGGACCGCGCCGAGGCTCGCGACGCGGCGCGAGACTTTCGGCGGCACGCCCGCATGCGAGTAGTGCGCGAGGGCGCGCTCGTAGCGCGCGACCTCGGTGCCGTCGATCAGATCGGGCAGGTCGTGCATGAGCTCCCGGATTCCCGGCTGCATGCGCGACACGGCCCGCTCGATGTCGAGGTTGCGGCCCTGGTTGCGGAGCACCCAATAGCTCAGGTGACGGAGCAGGCGCGAGGTCTCGACCAGCATGTCGTACTGGATCGCGGTCGGCGCCTTGTCGTCGAGCGCCTCGATGTCGGCCCACAGGTCCCGCATGCCCGTGACTTCGCGCGCGATGGAGTAGGCACGTGCGATGCTGCCGACGTCCGCCCCGGTGTCTTCCTGCATGCGGATCGCGAACACCGGGCCCATGCGGTTGACGAGGCTGTTCGTAATCGCCGTGACGATGATCTCGCGCCGCAGCTGGTGCTTCTGCAACTCACGCGCGAACTTGCGCTGCACGGGCTCCGGGAAGTAGCGCGTCAGCTCGCCGCCGAGGAATGGGTCGTCCGCGACGTCGGTCTCCCAGAGGCGGCTCGAGAGCCAGATCTTGGAATAGGACAGCAGCATCGAGAGCTCGGGGCGCGTGAGTCCCTGGCCCTTGCGCCGCCGGTCGGCGACCTCGTCGGCCGTCGGCAGCGCCTCGAGGTTGCGGTCGAGCGAGCCGCCGCGCTCGAGCGTGTGGATGACGTGGCCGAGCTCGGCGATACGCTCGGCTGCGCGCGCCTGCACGGTCGAGATGGCGAGGCTCTGCAAATAGTTGTTGCGCAGCACGAGCCGCGCGACCTCGTCGGTCATGCCGGCGAGCAGCTCGTTGCGATCCTCGAGCGGCAGGCGGCCGGAGGCAGTGAGCGGGTTCAGCAGGATCTTGAGGTTGACCTCGACGTCCGAGCAGTTGACGCCCGCGGAGTTGTCGATGAAGTCGGTGTTGATCCGCCCGCCGGCGGCGGCGTACTCGATGCGCCCGCGCTGCGAGAAGCCGAGGTTTCCGCCCTCGCCGACGACCCGGCAGCGCAGCTCCGAGCCGTTGACGCGGACCGCGTCGTTCGCGCGGTCGCCGATCTCGGCGTGCGACTCGTCGGCGGACTTGACGTAGGTCCCGATGCCGCCGTTCCAGAGCAGGTCGACCGGCATCCTCAGGATCGCCCGGATCACGTCGTTCGGGGGCGCCGCGCTCGCGTCGAGGCCGAGCAGGCCGCGCGCCTCGGCCGAGAGCGGCACGGACTTGCCCTGGCGCGAATGGACGCCGCCGCCCTTTGAAAGCAGCCGCCGGTCGTAGTCTTCCCAGCTCGACCGGGCGAGCCCGAACAGGCGCTTGCGCTCGGCGAAGCTGTGGGCGCCGTCCGGCGCCGGATCGATGAAGATGTGGCGGTGGTCGAACGCCGCCAGCAGGCGGATGTGCGGCGACAGCAGCATGGCGTTGCCGAAGACGTCGCCCGACATGTCGCCGATGCCTGCGACCGTGAAGTGCTGGGACTGGGTGTCCCGGCCGAACTCGCGGAAATGGCGCCGCACCGATTCCCAGCCGCCGCGTGCGGTGATGCCCATGCCCTTGTGGTCGTACCCGGCGGAGCCGCCCGAGGCGAACGCGTCGCCGAGCCAGAATCCGTACTCGGCGGAGATCCTGTTGGCGACGTCGGAGAACTTCGCCGTGCCCTTGTCGGCCGCGACCACGAGGTAGGCGTCGTCGCCGTCGTGGCGCACGACGCAAGCCGGGGGCGTCACCTTGCCGCCGACCACGTTGTCGGTGACGTCGAGCAGCGCGCGGATGAACCAGCGGTAGCATTCCGTCCCGTCGGCCTGCGCCTCGTCCCGCCCGGCGGGCGGCCGCCTCGGGACGAACCCGCCCTTGGCGCCGACCGGCACGATCACCGTGTTCTTGACGTGCTGCGCCTTCATGAGCCCGAGGATCTCGGTGCGGAAATCCTCGCGCCGGTCGGACCAGCGCAGGCCGCCGCGCGCCACGAAGCCCATGCGCAGGTGCACGCCCTCGACGCGCGGTGAGTGCACGAAGATCTCGAACATCGGGCGCGGCAGCGGCACCTCCTGCATCCTGCGCGCATCCAGCTTGAGTGCGAGGTACGGCCGGGGACTGCCAGCCGCGTCGATCACGAAGTAGTTGGTCCGCAGGGTCGCTTCGATAGCCGCCAGGAAAATCCGCAGGATGCGGTCGTCGTCGATGCGCTTGACGCCGGCCAGCTGCCGTTCGAGCGCGCGGCGGTGCGTCGACTGCGCGCGGCGCTGTTCGCGCACAGTCAGCGACGGATCGAAGCGCGCGATGAACAGGCGCAGCAGGTTGCAGGCCGCCGCCGCGTTGCTCGCCAGCGCTTCCTCGATGTACGACTGCGACAGCGGAAGCCCGATCTGCCCGAACCAGCGGGCGTAGGTGCGAAGCACCGTGGCCTCGCGCCAGCCGAGGTTGGCGGCCAGCACCAGCCGGTTGAATCCGTCGTTGTCCGCCTCGCCGGCCCAGACCTTCGTAAACGTCGTCATGAACCGCGGACCGTCGGTCGCGAGGTCGATGGTCACGCCGCGCGGATGCTCGAGCTCGAAGTCCTGGATCCAGAACGCGCCCGGTCCGGTGCCGACGTCGTAGGGCCGCTCGCTGATAAGCTTGAGTCCAAGATTCTCGATCGTCGGCAGCACGTCCGAAATCGGGATCGGGCGTTCCTTGCGCAGGAGCTTGAACTGCACCTTGTGCCGCGGCTGGTCCTCGCGCCGGTACATGCTCATGTGCAGCTCGCCCGGCCGGGCGGCGACCTGCTCGAGCAGTGCGATGTCGTCCACCGCAGCCTCGAACGGCATGTCTTCCTGGTAGGCGGCCGGGAAGGCGTCGCCCCAGGTGCGGAACAGCTGCAGCGCCTCGGCCTCGCCGCGGGAGTCGAGCAGCGCATCCTTGAGCTGGTCCTGCCAGGTGCGGACGGTCTGCGCGATGCGGCGCTCGAGCTCGACCGCTTCGACGCCCTGGTCCGCACCGGTCGGCGTCCGCACGAGCAGGTGCAGCCGCGCCAGCACGGATTCCGAAAGGGTGACCTGGGACTCGATGGCGACGCCGCCGAACGCCTCGAGCGAGAGCTTCTCGATCCGCTTGCGTGCCTGCGTGTTGTAGCGGTCGCGCGGCACGTATATGAGGCACGAGTAGAAGCGGCGGAACGGGTCGCGGCGCACGAACAAACGCACTTGGGCGCGCTCGTAGAGGTTGACGATGCCGCGCACGATCCGGACCAGGTCGGGCAGCGTCGCCTGGAACAACTCGTCGCGCGGGAAGGTGTCGAGCGCGTGCACGAGCGCCTTGTGGTCGTGGCTCGAGGGCTTCAGGTGGAAATGGTCGATGACGCGCTGCACCTTGTGGCGCAGGACCGGTATCTCGGAAGGTCCGTGGCTGTACGCAGACGACGTCCACAGCCCCAGGAACCTGCGCTCGCCCGTCACGTTGCCCTTCGCGTCGAAAGTCTTGACGCCGACGTAGTCGAGGTAGGTGGAGCGGTGGACCGTCGCGACCGAGTTTGCCTTGGTGATGATGAGCGGATCCGTGGAACGCGCGAACTCGCGGATCTCGCCGGAAAGGACGATCGTCTTGGCCTTGTGCCCGGCGCGCGGGCGCAGGATGCCGAGGCCCGAGCGCGGCACCGGCATGAGCCGGTCCTGGCGCGGCCCACGCCGCAGCCGGTACTCGCGGTAGCCGAGGAACGTGAAGTGATCACCTTCCATCCACTCGAGCAGCGCCTTCGCCTCGCGCACGTCGCTGCGGCCGCCGCCGAGCGTTGCCGCGGCCTCCCGCGCCTTGGTCCGCATCCGGCGCCAGTCGCTGGTCGCTGCGCGGACGTCGTCGAGGGAACTGCGGATCGACGCCTCGATCGCCGCGAGGCGGGAAGCGTCCGGCTCGCGGTCGATCTCGATCATCTGCCAAGACTCGGGTCCCGCGTCCTGCGGCGCGTCGTCGAGATGGACCGATTTCAGCAGGCCGCGCCCGTCGCGGACCACGGACAGGACCGGATGGGCGAGCAGGTGGACGGCGAGCCCCCTCTGCGTGCACACCATGCCGAGGGAGTCGACCAGGAAGGGCATGTCGTCGGTGACGACCATGATGACCGTGTGCGGCGAGGCGAAGCCGTCGCGCCCCGGCTCCGGGTTGAAGACGCGAACCTTGGACTGCCCGCGGGTCCGCACGCGACCGAGCTCGAGCTGTGCGAGCGCGGCGCCGGCGAGGTCCTCCGGGGAGCGTTGCACGAGGTCGAGCTCCGACACGCCGTGGTAAAAGCAGCGCGCGAGCCGGTCCGGCGCGACCGGCATTTCACGGCGCCGCTTGCGGCGCGCGATTGCGGCGACACGGTCGATGATCGCCTGACGGGCGGCGGGAATCCTGCCTAGCATTCGGGAGTCAACCGGGCGCCGGGACGGCCATCCGTGGATTATAGTTGCAAGCGCTGTTAAATGCGGAGCAGGACATGGCAGACCTCTTCGACAATCCGATGGGCACCGACGGCTTCGAGTTCGTGGAGTACACGGCGCCGGACCCGGAATTGCTCCGGTCGCTGTTCGCGCGCATGGGCTTTCCGGTCTCGGCGCGCCACCGCAGCAAGAATGTGACGCTGCACCGCCAGGGCGACATCAACTTCGTCATCAACGCCGAGCCTGCGGGCTTCGGCCAGCAGTTCGCGCGCGCGCACGGGCCCTCGGCCTGCGCGATGGCTTTCCGCGTGAAGGACGCCGCCGCGGCTTTCCGCCGCGCCGTATCGCTCGGCGCAAAGCCCGTGGAGACGGACGTCGGGCCGATGGAGCTGCGCATTCCCGCGATCGAGGGCATCGGCGGCAGTCACATCTACCTCGTGGACCGCTACGGCGAGCGCTCGATCTATGACGTCGACTTCGTGCCGGCAGCGGACACGGCGCCCGCGCGCGACGCCAAGCTCGCGCTGATCGACCACCTCACGCACAACGTCGGCCGCGGGCGCATGGACACCTGGGCAGGCTTCTACGAGCGCCTGTTCAACTTCCGCGAGATCCGCTACTTCGACATCGAGGGCAAGAAGACGGGGCTCTTCAGCCGCGCGATGACGAGTCCCTGCGGCAAGATCCGCATCCCGATCAACGAGAGCCAGGACGACAAAAGCCAGATCGAGGAGTACATCCGCGAGTATCACGGCGAGGGCATCCAGCACATCGCTCTATCGACGCCCGACATCTACGCGACGGTCGACGCACTGCGCGCCAACGGCGTCGAGTTCCAGGACACGCCGGACACCTACTACGAGGGCGTCGAGGCGCGCGTCGCCGGGCACCGCGAGCCGATGGAGCGCATGCGGGAGCGGCGCATCCTGATCGACGGCAGCGCCGAAGACGGCATCCTGCTGCAGATATTCACCAAGAAC
>DATMEC010000305.1:0-7646 GCA_035557125.1 Steroidobacteraceae bacterium | reverse complement strand
GCGGGCCGGGCGGACTACGTGGGAAAGACCGGCGTGAGGGTACGCAGGCCGTCGCGGGCAGCGGTCGCGCGCCGCGCGTGCTCGCACATCGTCACGAGCTCGCGCCTCGCGGCGAGAATGTCGAACAGCTCGCCCACGATCTCGAGCTTGGGACCGCGCTCGATGTCCATGCCGGGGAAGAACGCGAGCGGCGGGCAGTCCTCGCCGCCCATGAAATCGAGCGGATGCAGCAGGATCGACGGGTGTGTGCCGCTGATGCGGCAGGCGGCGAGCGCAAATCGCAGGTATGCGCGCGCAGCGAGGCGCGAGAATTTCGCGAGGTAGACGAGGTAGGACAGGTGCATCGGCACCTTGAATCCGGGCAGCGTCGTCACCGGGATCTCGAGCAGCCTGCCGGCCGCCAGGTCCCACTGGAACGGGCGCACCGGCCGGAGCGCGTCCTTCCAGGTCCCGAACAGGGCGCTGCGCTGCTGCTTCTCTTCTTCGGTCAGCTTGCTGGTGGAGAAGAGGTAGGCGCGCGCGAGCGGGTTCAGCAGGTTCGGGAAGACCGTTGCGTCATAGTCGTAGCCGCGGCGGCAGAGCGTCTCGAGCGTGCCCTCAGACAGGCTGAATCCCGGCCCGCGGAATCCGCGCGGGCGGATGCCGGTCACCGCCTCGATCGCGTCCTCGGCCTGGCGCAGCTCGAGTTCCAGCTCTTCCGTCGTGTAGAGGTGCAGCCAGGGCTCGTGACGGAAGCTGTGGTTGCCGATCTCGTGCCCCGCGGCCGCTATCGCCGCGAGCGCCGCGCGGTTCTTCTCGAGCGCGGCGTCCTGCCCGACGATGAAGAACGTGATCGTGAGCCGGCGCGCCGCGAGGAATTCGAGGATGCGTGGCACCGCGGCGTCGAGGTACGACGGGTGCGACTGCCAGCCGGGGTCGCCGTGCGTCTTCATGTAGGACCACTGGTTGTCGAGGTCCAGCGACAGGCTCGCGTAGGGATTCACGTGAGCTTCACCGGCTCGCCATTCAGCTTCAGCGAGCGCTGCGCAGCGTCCAGCACCTTGACCACGCGCAGCCCGTCGTGGCCGTCGCTGACCGGCGCCTTGCGCGTGCGGACGCAGTCGACGAAGTGGCGGCACTCGATCTGCAGCGGCTCGCCGACCTTGATGTAGGGCATCGTGATGTCGCCGAAGCGCAGGCCCACGTACTCGGCGAAGGTGTTGTAGTCCTGGTTGACCTGCGCGCCCTTGTCGTAAACGCGCAGCTTCTCGTTCGCCTCGAGGTCGTCGAACACCGCCATCTTGCGGTCGCCGACCAGCGTGAGCTTCCTGATCTTGTGCGGGTCGAGCCAGCTCACGTGCACATGGGCCATGGCGCGGCCGCCAAAGTTCATGGTCAGGAACACGACGTCCTCGACGCCTTTCTGCAGGTAGCACTGGCCGCGCGCGGCGACGTCCGTCGGCGCGGCGCCGAGCAGGAACATGATCACCGAGACGTCGTGGGGTGCGAAGTTCCACAGTGCGTTCTCGTCGGCGCGCACGGTGCCGAGGTTCACGCGCTGGCTGTAGATGTAGTAGAGCCGGCCGAGCTCTTCGCGGCCGATCATGTCCTTCAGCCGCGTCACCACCGGGTGGTATTCCAGCAGGTGACCCACCATGAGCACGCGCTTCCTCGCCGCGGCGAGCGCGATCAGCTCCTCGGCATGGCCGATCTCGAGCGTGAAGGGCTTTTCGACGTAGACGTCCTTGCCGGCCTCGAGAGCCAGCTTGGCGACCGGAAAGTGCCGCGGCGCGGGCGTTGCAATGACCACCGCCTGGACCTCGGGGTCCCGAAGCACTGCCTCGAAATCGCGGGTCAGGGTTGACCCCGGAACCTGGCGCGCAAGGGCGTCGAGCTTCTTCTGGTCGAGGTCGCAAACGTACTTGAGGTTCGCGTCCGGCAGCTGGTGGAAGTTGCGGGCAAGGTTCTTGCCCCAGCCACCCACGCCGACGACCGCGATCTGTACTGGGTCCATGCGGTGAATCATCCCCTTATGCCCGCATGATATCGCAGGCACGGGACCCGTTTTGGCGAGTGAAACGTGACCAGGAGCACAGTCCGGGCGGGCGGCTGCGAGCCGCTCAGGCGCGGTTGCGGGCCTCCAGGAATTGTAGGACTTGCGTGACGATCTTCGCGGACGCCGCTCCGTCCCCGAAGGCATCGCGCACGCCCGCGGCGAAATCCGGCTCGGCGCGCGCGAGCGATGCGTCCCAGGCCGCGACGGCCTTCCGGATTTCTCCAGGATCGGTTCCGGCAATCAAGTTGCCGCCGCCCGTGACCGTCTCGACCCATTCGGTCTCCCCGCGCAATGTCACGCAGGGCCGTCCCAGGAAGTACGCCTCCTTCTGCAGGCCGCCGGAGTCGGTGAGCACGATGCGCGCCCGGGCGGTGAGCGCAATCATGTCGAGGTAACCGAGCGGCTCGACCGTGCGCAGGCCGCCGCCCTGCGGCAGGTCGAGGCCGGCGCCCCGCATCACGTGGGCGGTGCGCGGGTGCAGCGGCAGGATCACGGGCCGCGCAGGTGAACCCACCGCGGCGAGCGCGTCCAGCAGCGCGCCGAGGCGGTGGGCATGCGTGTTCTCGGCGCGATGCAGCGTCGCGACCAGGTAACCGCCGGGCGCAAGATCCAGGCGCTCGAGCACGCGCGAGCGCTCGAGCGCGACCGGCGCGAAGTCGCGCATCGCGTCTAGCATCACGTCGCCGACCGGGTGGGCGCGCGCGCCGAGGCCCTCGTTCGCGAGGTTCTTCATCGACTCCGGGGTCGGTGCGAACAGGAGGTCGGACAGGTGGTCGGCCACCAGCCGGTTTGCCTCCTCGGGCATGCGCCGGTTGAAGCTGCGTAGTCCCGCCTCGACGTGGGCGAGGGGCAGGTGCAGCTTCGCCGCGGCGAGCGTCGCCGCCAGCGTCGAGTTCGTGTCGCCGTAGGTCAGTACCAGGTCCGGTCCGTGCTCGACCATCGCGGCCTCAAGCGACTCCAGCATGCGCGCGGTCTGGCGGCCATGCGGGCCCGAACCGACGCCGAGATCGAGGTCGGCCTCGGGGATGCCGAGCTCGGCGAAGAAGACGTCGGACATCGCCGGGTCGTAGTGCTGGCCCGTGTGCACGATGAAGTTCCCGATCTGGGCGCCGCCGGTGCTCGCGGCGATCGCGCGGCAGACCGGCGCGAGCTTCACGAACTGCGGGCGCGCGCCGACCACCTGCATCAGGCGGACCGCCCTGCGCGCGCTGGCGTCAGCGCTCGGTGACATGCCGCCCCTCGCGCCGGTACTTGCGCCCGCAGGACTTGCAGCCGGCATCGCGCGTCGCGCCGTCGTCGCCGCCGAGGTCGAGGCCGACGCCGCACCAGCATACCCAGCTGCGCAGCCGCGCCGGGTTGCCGTAGACGACCGCGTAGTCCGGGACGTCCCGCGTAACGACGCCGCCGGCGCCGACCACGCAATAGCGGCCGAGCGTCACGCCGCAGACGATCGTGGCGTTGGCGCCGATCGAAGCGCCTTTCTTCACCAGCGTCCGCTTGTACTCGTCCTTGCGCTCGACGTGGCTCCTCGGGTTGATCACGTTCGTGAACACCATGGAGGGCCCGCAGAAGACGTCGTCCTCGAGGACGACGCCCGTGTATACCGAGACGTTGTTCTGGATCTTGACGTTGTCGCCAACCGTGCACTGCGGCGAGATGACGACGTTCTGGCCGATGTTGCAGCGCGCTCCGATCCGGCAGCCGCGCATGACGTGGCTGAAGTGCCAGATCTTCGTCCCGGCGCCGATCTCGGACGGCGCGTCGATGACGGCCGTCTCGTGCGCGAAGTAGCCCTCCGTATCGGTGGGTGTATTCATGCGGCGCTCCGGAACTCGGGTTCGAACTGCTCGAGGAAGGCGTTCACGCTGCGGATGACCTCGTTGTTGTTGAGGGTGTTGCTCGCGAACTGGGCGGTGTTGACCACGTAGAAGTCGGCATTCCGCGTGCGCGGCTGTTGCACCCGGTCCGAGTAGCCGATCACCTGCAGCGGCTGCACCTTCACCGCGCGATTGAGGTGCACGCCCGCGATCTCCGTCTCCGGGAACCCAGGGAACATGCGGCGGAACCCGGCCATGAACTCGGCCACGACCTCCGCGTCCGGACGGCGCAGCGCCGCGTCGTCGGAGAGCACGTATTTCGGCAGGTACGTGAGGTGCAGGCCCGCGGTCTCGGCGGTATCGACGAGCGAGCTCATGCCGATGATCCCGGTGAACGGGATGCGCTCGTCGGCGATGTTGAGGACGTAGTACGGGCAGAAGGGCCTGCGCGTCACCAGCGCGAGGCAGAGCACGCCGAGGTACTCGATGTCGCCCTGCGCCGGCACCTGGACGAGCGAGGGGTCGGCGACGGCGCGCAGCACGTTGACCGGACCGGTGAAGATGACCTTGTCGAATGACTCTGCCGCGCCGCCGGCTTCGATCTCGACGCCGCCGCCGGAAAGCGGGCGCACGGCCCCGACCTCGACCTCGAGCCTGAGGTCGCCGCCGGCTGCGCGGATACGCTCGACGAGGCGCGCGAACACCGTACGGTAGCCGCCGGAGACATAGCCGAGCGATTCCGTCTGCGCCGCGGCGTCGCGCGCGGAGAAGAGGCGCTTCACGTAGGTCCAGATGAAGACGGCCGACACCCGCGTGTAGTTCTCGCCCAGCTTGGCCAGGAGGAGCGGCCTCCAGAACTTCTCGAAAGTGGCGCGTCCGGAGTACCGCACGAGAAACTCCTCGACCGTCATGCCCTCCAGTCGCCGCCAGTCGCGGATGCGCGAGCAGTAGAGAATGGTCGCCGCGAGGCGGAACTTGCTCCACGGGCCGAGCAGCGGGAATTTCAGGAAGTCGAGCCCGCTGGAAAGCGAATGTGTCGCGCGATCGACGTAGAAACCGGTCCGCGTCGCTTGCCAGCGGAGCTTTCCGCCGAGGCCGATGCGCCGGATGAAGTCCACGAGGGCGGTGTCGGACGGCAGGATCACGTGGTAGAAGCGGTCCCAGGTGAAGTCGCCGAAGTCGTGCCAGGTGGCGAGCCCGCCCGGTTGCGCCGCGCGTTCGTACACCGTCACGCGGTGCCCGGCGGAGCCGAGCTGCTCGGCGAGCGCGAGACCCATGAGCCCTCCGCCGATGATGCCGATGCGCACCGGTTGCTCCCGACCGCGCCCCGGGCCTCAGCCCGCGGCGCGCCTCGCAACGGCGGCGCGCTGCCATTCGATGGTGCGCGCGAGGCCTTCGTCGATGCCGACCTTCGCGCGCACGCCGAGCAGCCGCTCGCACAACGCGACGTCCGGCACTCGCCGCATCACGTCCTCGTACTTGCGGCCGGTGAACGAGGCGTAGGGCACGAACTCGACTCTCAGCTCGCCCGGCGTGCCCGACACGGCCTTGACGCGGCGAGCGAGCTCCAGGATCGTGATCTCCTGCGTGTTGCCGATGTTGATGACCTCGCCGTTGGCCTCGGGCTTGACCGTCGCCTGGTAGATGCCCTCGACCGCGTCGGTCACGTAGGTGAAGCTGCGCGTCTGGCTGCCGTCGCCGTGAATCGGCATCGGCTTGTCGTTCAGCACGCAGTCGATGAATACCGGCGGCGGGCCGCCCCACCAGCTGAGCGGCTGATTGGGCCCGTAGGAGCCGAAGAAGCGCAGGATCGTCACCGGGAAGCCGTACGCGTCATGGTAGGCGAGCGCGAGGTGCTCGTCGAACAGCTTCGACACGGCATAGGCCCAGCGCGGGGACTTGGAGTTGCCGATCACGTGGTCGGTGTGCTCCTCGCTGAACGGCAGCGCCGGGTTCCGGCCATAGACGTCCGAGGTCGAGGCGAGCACCAGCTTGCAGCCGAGCCGGCGCGCGAGCTCGAGCGCGCACTCGGTGCCGCGGTAGTTGATCTTCAACGTGTCGATCGCCTTGCCGTAACGTGGGATCTTGAACGCCGCGAGGTGCACGACCGCCTCGAACGGGCCATCGAGGCCGCCGAGGACGGCGGCATCCGTGACGTCGGCCTGGATGAAGCGGAAGTGCGGGTTGTCGCGGAACGCCGCGAGGTTGTCGGCGACGCCCATGGACAGGTTGTCGACGCCCACGACCTCGTGGCCGGCCTCCAGCATGCGGCCGACGAGGTTCGACCCGAGGAAGCCGGCGCAGCCGGTGACGAGGAAGGGCGCGCTCATGGCAGGGGGCCGTCCCCATCCTGGCGGCGCAACTCATCCTCGCGCCGCTCGCGCAGCAGCGTCGAGCCGAGGTGGAACAGCTCGTCGAAGTAGCGCTTGTTCTGCAGGGACAGCATCGCCATGCCGACCAGCTGCATGGCGAGCATCAGCGAGAGCAGGCCGACGATGAAGGTGTGCGGATACGCGGCGTATGCGTGCGCGACCGCCGCCGACATGCCGCTCGCCGTTCCTGGCGTGGAGCCGAGCTCGGCATGCGCGTCGACGAAGTGGATCACCATCCACGTGTTCACGTAAGCCGCGAACGCGAGCAGCAGAAGTCCCGGCACCAGCAGGAAGGTGAATGGGCGGAGGATGAACCCCGAAACCGTCGTGCCGGCGATCTGCCGGAAGAGCCGTAGGCTCGAGCGGCGCTGGCCGCCGACGCGGTTCTGCCGCTGCCAGTTGAGCTCCGCCGGCACCTCCTCGATGCTGGCGCGCATGAGTTTTGCCTTGTGGATCATCTCCGGCATGACGTCCATGCCCGTGCTGCGCAGGTGCAGGGAGCGCAGGTAGCGCCCGTCGATCGCGCGCACCATGCAGGTCATGGTGCTGATGTTCTGTCCCGAGGCGCGCGCCAGGAACCAGTTGGCGACGCGGCTGAAGACGACGCGCAGCCACGGCACGTCGACCACGCGCCCGCCACGCATGTAGGGCGACGCGAGCACGAGGCGCGCGCCCGTCTTCGTCATGCGTTCGAGCAGCAGCCCGACGTGCTCGGGGCCGTAGGACAGGTCGATGTCGAGCACGACGACGTAGGCGCCGCGGCACTGCGCGAAGCCGGTCTTTAGGGCCTGCCCGAGGCCGAAGTTGCGGGGATGGTGGATCACCCGGATTCCGTCGAACTCCGCGGCGAGCTTGCCGGCGATCACTCCGGTCTGGTCGCTGCTACCGTCGTTGACGATGAACACTTCGAACCGGTACGCATCGCGCAGCGTCTCGAGATAACCGAGCAGCTCGTGGACGTGGTCGCGGAGGATCGCCGCCTCGTTGTAGGCGGGCAGCACGATCGAGACGAGGGGGCGCCCCTGGCGGGCCGATACCAGGATCTCATCCACCGCGAAGCTGCCGGTCGTCGTCATATCGGGCACGGCGCGCGTGGGGTCCGAGGGGGGCGGGTTGCTGGCAGGCATCAGGCGGACAGTTTACCGGGGCTGCCCCGGCGGGGCAGCCGACTTAGCCGGAACGAGATGCGCGCACCGGGCGCGCATGACGAAGGTCACATTTCCGGCGGGATGCCGGTCACTGAGCCTCGAGGCTGCGCGGAACCGGCGGGCCTGCCTGCGCGTTGAACGCGCGCCAGTCGAGGTCGAGGTACTGCAGCATCGTCGCCGCGACGTCGCTCTGCGTCACGTCCGGAAAGTCGCTCGCCTCGCCGAGCGCGGGCGTCCTCGGCCCGAGGATCGCGATCCAGATGTCCTGGCAGCC
>DATMEC010000304.1:0-2841 GCA_035557125.1 Steroidobacteraceae bacterium | reverse complement strand
TCGCGGCGGCGGGCATCGTCGACGCGGGCACCTCGAAGCGGGCGCGCGCGCTGGCAGCGGGCGCGGGCATCCTGCTCGCGGCGCATTTTGCCACCTGGATCACCTCCCTGGAGTACACGACCGTCGCGCGCAGCGTGCTGTTCGTCTGCACCGCGCCGATCTGGGTGGCACTGCTCGAATTCCTGCGCGGGCGCGGCGCCCCGACGCGGGCGACGGTCCTCGCGCTCGTACTTGCGCTCGCCGGTGCCGGGCTCGTGAGCGGAGGCGGGCACGGCGGCGCCGCGGTCCTTCGTGGCGACCTGCTCGCACTCGGGGGTGGCGTCGCAATGGCGGGTTACTTCATGCTGTCACGTGAGTCACAGGCAGCGTTGCCTTTCCGGACCTATCTCGGTATTGCCTATGGCGTGGCCGCGGCCGCCCTGTGGCTTGCTGTTTTCGTCGCGGACGTCCCCGCCTCCGGATTCGACGCGCGCACGTGGTGGGCGCTCTCAGGCATGGCGGTCGTGTCGCAGCTCATCGGCCACGGCGGCTACAACTGGTCCCTTCGGCACCTGTCGCCGCTCGTCGTCGCGGTGGTGTCGGTCGGCGAGCCGGTGCTCGCGTCAGCGCTGGCCTGGTGGATCCTCGGCGAGGCGCTCGACTGGCGCACGGGCGCGGGCGGTGTCCTGATTCTGGCCGCCATCGCCTGCGCGACGCTCGGCGCGCCGGCGCGCCGCCGCTGACAGGCGCACGCGCGTGCGGCGCCTCATGGCGATTGGACCGGCGCGGCAGGCGGTTTGTTACGCCACTCCTCGACGCGGAATCCCCGTCTACCGGCTTCGCGCCGCAATCCCGCGCCGGCGTTCACCAGCACGGGCGCATCGACGACCGCTAGATGGTCGAAATCCGACCGCGCATTGCCGTAAGCGGCGAACGGCAGGCCGGGGTGGCGAGCGCGCAGCGCCTCGACGCAGCGCCGCTTCTCCGCGCCGCGGCGGTTTTCCGTGACCAGCGCTCCGTCGAGCCGACCGTCGCGCCAGGCGACCCCGGTGCAGATCGTTTCGTCGAAGGCGAGTCGCCGGCCGATGTCAGGGACGTACAGGTCCACGCTCGCCGACAGGAGCACGAGCCGATCACCCGCCGCGCGATGGCGCGCGATCGCCGCGAGCGCACCCGGGCACAGCTCGGCGAAACCGAGGCCCGCCACGAACTCCTTGGTCCACGCGGTCACATCGGCCCGGCTGGCGCCGCCCATCGCGGCCCGGATCAACTCGAACTTGAGGACGCCGCGGTCGCGGTCGAGCGGGAAGCGGGCGGCCGCGGCGAGGGCGCGCCGCCAGAATCCGCGGCGCCGCGTCAGCCGGACCCAGCCCCGCAGGTAGGGCCACAGGGTATCCCTGCGCGTAATCGTCCCGTCGAGATCGAAGACCGCGACCTTCATCGCGGCGCGGCTCAGGCTGCGAGCTGGCGCAGCACGAAGTGCAGGATCCCGCCGTTCTCCATGTATTCCCATTCCTTGGGCGTGTCGACCCGGATGTTCACCGAAAAGCTGCACGCCTTGCCGGACGGGGAGGTGGCCTTTACGCGGGCTTCACGGCTCCCGTTCGAGAGCCCATCGAAGTCGTAGACCTCTGTGCCGTCGAGGCCGAGCGATGCCGCGGTCTGTCCGGCCTGGAAGGTCAACGGGAACACGCCCATGCCGACGAGGTTCGCCCGGTGGATGCGCTCGAAGCTTTCCGCGATCACGGCCTTGACGCCGAGCAGGCTCGTGCCCTTGGCGGCCCAGTCGCGCGAGGAGCCCGTGCCGTATTCCTTGCCGGCGATGACGACGAGCGGCACGCCCGCCGCGATGTATTTCATCGCGGCATCGTAGATCGGCATTTTCTCGCAACTCGGCTGGTGGGCGGTCACGCCGCCCTCGACGCCGGGCACCATCAGGTTCTTGATGCGCGGGTTGGCGAAGGTGCCGCGCATCATGATCTCGTGGTTGCCGCGGCGCGAGCCGTAGCTGTTGAAGTCGGCGGGGGCGACGCCCTGGGCTTGCAGGTACTGCCCCGCAGGCGCGTCCTTGCGGATGGCGCCGGCCGGGGATATGTGGTCCGTCGTGATCGAGTCGCCGAAGAGCGCGAGGCAGCGTGCGCCGCGCACGGCCGGCAGGCCCGGCGGCTTGCGGCCCATACCGTCGAAGTAGGGCGGGTTCTGTATGTAGGTGCTGTCGCCATCCCAGGCGTAGGTCTCCGATTCCGGCACGGCGATCCCACGCCAGCGCTCGTCGCCCCGGAACACATCCGCGTAGGTCTTCGTGAACATCTCGGCCGAAACGCTGCGCCCGATGAACTCCTGTATTTCACGGGCGGTCGGCCAGACGTCGCGCAGGTAGACGTCCTTGCCAGCCTTGTCGCGCCCGATCGGGTCCCGGGTGAGGTCGATGTCGACGGTGCCCGCGATCGCATAAGCGACGACGAGCGGCGGCGAAGCCAGGAAGTTCATGCGCACTTCCTGGTGCACGCGTCCCTCGAAATTGCGGTTGCCCGAGAGGACCGAGGCGACCGACAGCTTGTGGTCGTTGACCGCGTTCGAGATCGGTGGATTGAGCGGGCCCGAGTTGCCGATGCAGGTGGTGCAGCCGTAGCCGACCACGTTGAACCCGAGGGCCTCGAGGTCGACCATCAGTTGCGAGCGCAGCAGGTATTCGGTGACGACCTTCGAGCCCGGGGCGAGCGAGGTCTTGACCCACGGCTGCACCGACAGGCCGCGGCTGCGCGCGTTGCGGGCTACGAGCGCGGCGCCGATCATCACGGCGGGGTTCGACGTGTTGGTGCACGAGGTGATCGCGGCGATGACGACGGCGCCGTCCTTCAG
>DATMEC010000303.1:0-7184 GCA_035557125.1 Steroidobacteraceae bacterium | reverse complement strand
GCGATGCCGTCCCCTGCGAGCCCGGGCGCCGCGCGCTCGACCACGATCGAGAGGTCCACGGGCAGGGTTGCGCCCGGCGCAAGCTCCGGCGCGTCGATCCGGTACAGCAAGGGACCGGGCGCCTCGTTCCCGAGCCCGCCGAAGCACCCGCCCGTGAGCGCGCAGCCGAGGACGACGATCAGTGTTCTCATGGGGGAATCTCCACGCCCGAAGGCGCCGGCCCGAAGATGACGCGCGAGGGATCACGCTCGAGGCTTCGCGTCAGCTCGTCCACGCTGCGCATGGTGGTGCGCGCCTCGCGCAGGAGCTGCTCGATCTCGGCTAGGCCCTGGCTCGCGAAGCGATCCACGTTGCCCTCGTTCTTGGCCACCATGCGATCGAAGCGCGAGGCGGTGACGGCGATGGTATCCGCGACCTCGCGCAGGCGCGTCGCAGCACCCTTGATATCCTCGCCGCCGAACGTGCCGAGCGCGGCCATGGTCTTGTCCATCTCGTTCGCGGCGTCCTGTAGGTCGCCGAACATCTCGCGCGCCTCGGCGACCGCCATGGGCAACTCCTGGCTCGCCCGCTCGGCGTGGGCGAGCGAGTCCGAGACAGCCTTGATGTTGGCGTCGGACAACATCGCGTTGATGCGCTCGAGCGTCTCGCCGGCCTTGGTCACGACGTCCGGCAGACTGCTCACGAGCACGTCGAACTGCGACTGCTCCGAGGGGATCACGGGAAACTTGAGGCTGGGCGTGGCGATACCAGGCAGGGTGCCCGGGCTGCGCGGGCGCAGGTCGACGAAGAGCAGGCCGGTGACGCCCTGCAGCGTCAACCGCGCGACAGTGTCGGCGCCGATCGGCGCTTCCGCGTCGATGTCGGTAACCACCCGGACCCGGCGCGCCTCCCGCGGATCGATGCCGATGTGCGCTACACGCCCGACCACGACACCGAGGTAGCGCACGCTGCTGCCCTCCGAGAGCCCGCTCACGCTGCCCTCGAAGTAGATCTCGTAGCGCTTCTGCTCAGCCGCGTCGCCGGCGTTCGAGTACCAGAGCACGAAGCCCGCGCCGAACAGCAGCACGAGCAGCACGAAGGCACCGACCGCGACGTACTTCGCTTCCCTATCCATTGCTTCGCCCCTGGTCCTGCGAGGCCCGGCTGCGCTCGCCGTGGAAGTAATCCTGAATCCAGGGATGCTCGTTTTGCATGATCTCCTCGAGCGTCCCGACGATCATCCGCCCGTCGACTATGACCCCGACCCGGTTGCAGACCCGGAAGATGGTATCCAGATCGTGGGTAATCATCACTACCGTCAGCGAAAGTCCCCGCTGCAGCTCCATCACGAGGCGGTCGAAGGCCGCGGCCGAGATCGGGTCGAGGCCGGAGGTCGGCTCGTCGAGGAAGAGGATCGCGGGATCGAGAGCGAGGGCCCGCGCGAGCGCGGCACGCTTGGTCATGCCGCCGGAAAGCTGGGCCGGGTACTTGGCGGCGGCATCCTCGCCGAGCCCGACCATGCGGATACGCAGCAGCGCGAGCTCACTTAGGACCTCCTCGGGCATCGGGAAGTGCTCGCGGATCGGCAGCTCGACGTTCTGCGCGACCGACAGCGAGGAAAATAGCGCGCCGCGCTGGAACATCACGCCGTAGCGGCGCTTGACCGCGAGGAGCTCACGTTCCGGCTGCCCCGTGACCTCCTCACCCTCGATGCGGACGGTGCCCGACACGGGCTTCTGCAGGCCGAGCATCGTGCGCAGCAGCACCGACTTGCCGCTGCCCGAGCCGCCGACGATGCCGAAGACCTCGCCCGCCTCGATGTCGAGGTCGAGCCCGTCATGCACGACCTGGTGGCCGAAGCGGTTGACGATGCCGCGCACCTGGATCACCGCTGCCATCAGATGTCGAGCTCCATGAAAATTACGGCGAAGGCGGCGTCGGCGAGGATGACGAGGAAGATCGACTGCACGACGGCGACGGTGGTCAGCCGGCCGAGCTCGCGCGATGAGTCGCGCACCTGCATGCCCCGCAGCGTGCCGACCAGCGCAATCAGTACGGCGAAGACCGGAGCCTTGATCATGCCGACCCAGAACGTGTACTCGCTGATCGAGCCCTGGACGCGGTCGATGTATTGCCCGAAGGGAATGTCGATGAGGTACCAGGACAGGACCGCGCCGCCCACGAGACCCATGGCGTCGGCGACAATCGTCAGGATCGGCAGCGCGATGACGAGGCCGAAGATGCGCGGCAGCACCAGCACCTCGACCGGGTCCATGCCCATGGCGCGCAGCGCATCCACCTCGTCGTTCAGCTTCATGGCGCCGATCTCTGCCGCGAACGCGCTGCCCGAGCGCCCGGCGACGATAATCGCGGTCAGAAGCACGCCGAGCTCGCGCAGCACCGAGACAGTGACGAGATCGACGACGAAGATCTCGCCGCCGAACTTCCGGAGCTGCTGCGCGCCGATGTAGGCGACGATCACCGCGATCAGGAACGCGATCAGCGAGACGATCGGCACGGCGGTCAGGCCGGTCTCGTACACGTGCCGGACGATCGAGGGCAGCCGCAGCCGTTTCAGGCTGCCGCCGATGCGGCCGACGCCCGCCGTGACGAGGCCGACGAAACCGAGCAGGTCGAGCGCGTCCTCGCGCGCCCTGAAGGTCGCGCGTCCCAGCCCGTGGAGTGCCCCGGGCAACCCCGTGGGCGGTGGCGGCGCACGGGGCTCGTCGCCCGGTGCGTTCTCCGACTCGATGCGATCGATGAACTCGAGAGACTCCGGGCGGCCGCCTTGCCATTCCACGCGCCCGCCGTCCGCCTCGAATCGACGCTCGAGCGAGCGCAGGAGCCAGGCGCCGGTGAGGTCGAGCTTCTCGATCGCGGAAGCGTCCAGGACGAGCGTGCGCGGGCCGGACGGGATCGCGCCGAGGGCTGCCCTGGCCGACTCGGCCTCCGCGACGGTCCAGCGCCCGTGGATCCGCACGCGGCTGCGCCCGCCCTCCTCGCTCACCTCGAACGGCATCGCGAGATGCTAGCAGGTGACGCCGAAAAGGACGCGCTCCTTCATATTCATGAAGAGGCGCGTCCCCTTCGTTTCCTAGCGGAAGTCGACGGTGACGCTGCCGGAGCCGGTGTCGATCTCGCCGCCGTGCGCGCCGTCGCGCATGCGCACGTAAGTGACGTCGTCCCGCTCGCGGGTGGTCGCGCCCGGGGCGGACACGTCGACGTCCCCGCTGCCGGTGTCGATACGAATCTCGAGCGAGGGCTGAGCCGACGAGCGCAGCGTCACGCTGCCGGAGCCGGTGTCAATCGCGACGCGTTCGAGCGCCGAGAGGTCGCCCTCGACGTTGACGCTGCCCGAGCCCGTGTCCACTTCGAGGCTCTTCACGTTCGTGAGCCCGCGCGCCTTCACGGCGCCGGAGCCGGTATCCGCGGCGAACGGGCCGGCGAAATCCGTCACGTCGACGTCACCCGAGCCGGTATCGGCCGAGACGCTGCCCTTGCCGCGCTCGACGTCGACCGACCCGGATCCCGTGTCCGCGACGATCTCGCATTCGCAGTCGGTGATCTTGACGTCGCCGCTGCCCGTATCCGCCACGACCCGGCCGCGATGGCCGCTCACGACGGCCTCGCCGCTGCCGTTGTCGAGCTCGACCTCGCCCTGGCCGCCGGTCGAGGACAGGAGCCCGCTGCCGCCGTCGAGGCGGAGCGTGCCCGAATAACCCTGCGCACGGGCGTCACCGAAGGTGTTGTCCACCTCGAGCTTGGCGCCCTCCGGCGCGCGGATCACGAGATCCACGCGAACGAGTGGCGCGTCGTCCCGGTCGCCGACCAGGCGGATGCGCTCGCCGAGGTGCTCCACGTAGCTCAGAGAAAACCAGGTCGCGGCGCCCTTGTCCCAGTAGAGCTTCGGGAAGTGCTGGCGTGGCAGGTGGACGTCGAAACGTGAGCCGGCGCCGACGTCCAAGGTCCGGAAGTCGACCAGCTTGATGAGCCGCTCCGCCTCGGCCTGGCTCGTGGTCTCGATGGTCGTGTTGGCGGTGACGTGAATGCCGGGCGCCGTGCCGCGCTCCACGCGGACGTCGCCCATGAGGTTGCGGACGACGAGACCGGCGTTCGACTCGGGCTTGTACTGCCAGGAACGCGTCGCCGTCGCGCTCGCGGCAAGAGCGGGGAGGGTCGCCGTCAGCAGCGCGAGCGCGGCGGTGGCGCGGAAAATTTTCTTCATCGTCAGGCTCCGTAGTCTTCTGGAATCAGCTCGTCTCGTCGCGGTAGCGGCGCACCCAGATCGCGGCCGCCAGGAGGAGCGCCGCCGCCACCACGCCGAGCCACAAATCCGGCGAGGCGTAGAACTCGCGCAGACTCCCGAGCGGGTCCAAGTTGCTGAGCTCGATGATCTCTTCCTTGAGCTGCTGCCCGGTCTCGACCGCCTGGTCGCCGCGATGGCCGATCAGCCCGTACAGCCCGAACAGGCGCTCGGTGATGAAGTCGCCGACGTGCTCCGAGCCGGCCACCACGCGCTCGAGGATCCAGAGCCCGACCGGGGGCAACACCGCCCAGAGGAAGGGTCCCTTCGGCGCCCAGGCCGAGGCCAGCATCAGGTAGCCGATAACCGGCGCATACCAGAGGATGGCCGTGACGCACCACAGGAAGGCGACGGAGATGCCGCCGAAGATCGCCTCGGGTTGCCACATAAAGCCTGCGGGCATGCCGGCCATCATGAGTTTCAGCGAGCCGCCCGCGGCGATCACGAACTGCGCGACGATGGCGGCCGCCACCGCGACCAGCGGCATCACGATCGCGGCGACCGCGAACTTGGACATCACGGTCTCGACGTCCGACAGCGGCAGCGACTTCCAGAACAGTACGGAGCGGTCGCGGCGATCGCTGTACAGCGAATCGAGCGCGTAGAAGAACGCGATGACGCCCATCACCATGCCCATCACGAGCGCGAGGCCTGCGTAGACGATCAGGAGCAGCCGGACCTGCACATCGGACGGGAGGCTGCCGAGCGGCGAGCTGCTGTCGAAGTCGCCGATCGGCCCGAGGTGCACGTTGCCGGTGAGGACCATCAGCATGAGGCAGCCGATCACGATCAACGGCGCCACCCAGATCGCCTTGTGCTCCCAGACCTCGCGGCGCAACAGCCAGAGGAAGCGGTTCATGCGCGGGCTCCCTGAATCACGGCGACGAAGAGGTCGGCCACCGAGGGAACGCCCACCTCGCCGAACCGCTCGAGGTCGGCGCGGCCGACACCCTTGAACAGCATGTGCGTGCGGCCGAGACCCTGCCGCTCCGCGATCGGATTGAGCGTGCGGGCGGAAGCGACGTGCTCGGGACGGATCGCGACCTGGGCGTAGCTCTCCTGCACCTCGTCCATCGCCGCGTCGAGCACGATGCGTCCGCGGTCGATGAACAGGAGGTCGGTGAGGATGTGCTCGATCTCCTCCACCTGGTGCGTGGTGACGAGGATCGTGCGCTGCTCGTCGAAATACTCGTTCAGCAGCGTCTCGTAGAACTGCTTGCGCATCAGGATGTCGAGGCCGAGAGTCGGCTCGTCGAGCACGAGCAGCTTCGCGTCGATCGCCATCACGAGCGCGAGGTGAAGCTGCGTGACCATGCCCTTCGACAGCTCCTTCACGCGGCTCGCCTTCCTGATGTCGCTGCGCGACAGGAAGTGCTCGCAGACCTCGCGGCGAAAGCGCGGGTGCGTCGCCGCGACGAAATCGATCAGCTGGGAGACGCGGATCCAGCGTGGCAGCACCGCGACGTCGGCGATGAAGCAAACGTCCTGCATGAGCTGATGGCGCTTGCGGTAGGGGTCGAGGCCGAGAACCGCCAGCTCGCCGTCGAAGCGAGTGAGGCCGAGCAGGGCCTTGAGCGCGGTCGTCTTGCCGGCGCCGTTCGGGCCGATCAGCCCGACGATGCGTCCCGGCGGGACGCGGAAATTCACGTCGATGAGGGCGCGGGTCGAGCCGAAGCTCTTGCCGAGGCCGCGCGCCACGATCAGGTCAGTCACGCTTGTCCTCCTCGTCGCCGTGGTCCGCGTCGTCCGCGGCGGCGTCGCGCGCGGCCGTCAGCGACGGCGCCGGCGCGGGCGGAATCTTATCGAGGGCGTCCAGCAGGTCCTTGGGCTCGAAGCCGAGTCGCTGGATGCGGCCCGCGATCTTGGGCCACTCCTCCTCCAGGAACAGCTGGCGCTCGTCCTTCAGGAGCGCGCGGCGCGCGCCCTCGGTCACGAACATCCCGCGCCCGCGGCGCTTCTCCACCAGGCGTTCGTCGACCAGTTGCTGGTAGCCCTTCAGGACCGTCAGGGGGTTGAGGCGGTACTCGGCCGCGACGCTACGGACCGACGGCAACGGGTCGCCGTCGTTCAGAACGCCCTCGAGGATCATCGCCACCACGCGGTCGCGCAGTTGGCGGTAGATCGGCAGGCTGTCGGTCCAGTTGGTGTCCATGCGTATTTCTAAGTGAGCTAGCCCGCTACCAGACTACTTTAGCAGAGCACCTTCAGAATCCGGCGCTGATGGCCGGAGACGGCGTGCGCGACTTGTTGTCGTCCCTCGCGACCATGCTGGACACGCGCTTCGCGACCACCACGATCTCCGGCAACTGGGCCGCCGCGTAGTACGTGGAAGATTCGCGCTTGGCGACGACGACCACTTCCGGCAGCTGCGCGAGCCTTGCGCCGCCATCGAGGGCGGTCAGCTCGCCGATTTCGATCGAACCCTGCGGGGCGGCTGCAAGGTACGACTGGTCCAACACCAGGCCGCCGAACGAGACGATGGCAACGGCCGCTGCGGCGCTGAAGGTCTTCCGAGTGCTCTCTGCAACCAACGTGAACATGACTGTCTCCTTTCCTATCCGATGTACTGATGTGCTCGTCTGGTGTTGTAGTGAACTATAACACCGACTCCGTTGCAAGTGCTTTTTGTCATCAAAACGATGTAGGTGATTTTCTGTAATAGAAACAATTGGTTATGAAATAAAAATGCTGATTTCGGTCCTCGCCCGACACCTCGGGTGGCCGATCCGGACCGTTTTTCGCGCAAAACCGAACCCTTCTTGGGCCCCGCTGGCGTTCTGGGAACTGACGCCCGCCCCTTCCGGGTAGAGTTGCGACCGATGGGAGAAGGCGACGCCGACGCGCAACTGATGCTGCGTTACGCCGCGGGCGATGCGCGGGCGTTCGATGCGCTCTACGACGG
>DATMEC010000302.1:0-5177 GCA_035557125.1 Steroidobacteraceae bacterium | reverse complement strand
CCGAGCATCGTCATGCCACGCTGTCTGTGCTGCATACCCAAGTCTCCCTAACGAATTCCGGTGCCCATGCGGTCCCAGAGCAGGTGCCACCTGCGGTCCGGGTCGAACGAAAGCCAGATCGCCTCGGCCTTGCCGATGATGTTGGCTTCCGGCACGTAACCGACGTCGGGGTAACGGCTGTCCTGGCTGTTGTTGCGGTTGTCGCCCATCATGAAGTAATGCCCGGCAGGCACTTGCCACTCGCCCTCGAGGCCAGCCCGTGTCTGGACCAGGAGTACGGCGTGCGCGGCATCTCCCAGGCGCTCCTCCCCGACCTGCGTGAAAGGATACTGCTCGCTCTTGGGGCCGGTGTACAACTCGCCGACCTCGATCCGTGACGGCTTTCCGTTTATCCAGACCTGGGTCCCGATCACCTGGACCTTGTCGCCCGGCATGCCGACGAGGCGCTTGATCAGCACCAGGGACGGGTCCGTGGGCTTGCGGAACACGACGACGTCGCCGCGCTCCGGCATGCCGATGTCCACGACCTTCGTGTTGACCACCGGCAACCGCAGCCCGTAGCGCCACTTGTTCACGAAGATGAAGTCGCCATGCACCAGCGTCGGCATCATCGAATCGGACGGGATCCGGAACGGCTCGTACAGGAACGAGCGCAGGACCAGCACGATCAGGATTACGGGGAAGAACGAGCGCGCGTAGTCGACCAGCACCGGGTCCTTCGCCACGCCGCGCGCGCGTCGCTTGCCCTCGAACAGCCAGCGGTCGAGGCCCCAGATGACGCCGGTGAGCGCGGCCAGCGCCACCAGCACGAACGAAAAATCAAAGACCATCAGCCACTCCCGCTTCTCATTTCTTGCCCATGCTTAGCACCGCCAGGAAGGCTTCCTGCGGGATCTCGACCGTGCCGAGCTGTTTCATCCGCTTCTTCCCTTCCTTCTGTTTTTCGAGCAGCTTGCGCTTGCGCGACACGTCGCCGCCGTAGCACTTCGCCAGCACGTTCTTGCGCAGGGCCTTGACCGTCGTACGCGCGATGATCTGGCCGCCGATCGCCGCCTGGATCGCGACCTCGAACATCTGCCGCGGTATCAGTTCCTGCATCTTGTCCACCAGCTCGCGGCCGCGCTGGTAGGCGCTTTCGCGGTGGATGATCATCGACAGCGCGTCGACGCGGTCGCCGTTGATCAGGACGTCGAGCCGCGACAGCGGCGCCGCCTGGAAGTGGCTGAACTCGTAGTCGAACGACGCATAGCCGCGGCTCACGGACTTCAGCCGGTCGAAAAAATCGAGCACGACCTCCGCCAGCGGCAGCTGGTACTGCAGCGACATCTGCGTGCCGAGCTGCAGCATCTTCTTCTGCACGCCCCGCTTCTCCTGGCACAGCCCGAGCACGCCGCCGACGTGTTCCGGCGGCACCAGGATGTTCGCGGTGATGATCGGTTCCCGCAGCTCGCGGTAGTTCGGCGGCAGTTTCGACGGATTGTCCACCAGGGTGAGCTCGCCGTCGCTGCCGACCACCTCGTAGACGACGGTCGGAGCACTCGTCACCAGCGCGAGCCCGTACTCGCGCTCGAGCCGCTCCTGCACGATATCCATGTGCAGCAAGCCGAGGAAACCGCAGCGGAAGCCGAACCCGAGCGCGGTCGAAACCTCCGGCTCGTAGTGCAGGGCCGAGTCGTTCAACTTGAGCTTCTGGAGCGCGTCGCGGAACGACTCGTACTGGTCAGACTGCACCGGGAACAGCCCGGCAAACACGCGCGGCTGCACCGACTTGAAGCCGGGGAGCGGCGTCGTGGACCCGCGCGTTTCGCTGGTGATCGTATCGCCGACCGGGGCGCCGTCGATGTCCTTGATGCCAGCCGTCATCCAGCCCACTTCGCCCGTCGACAGCACGTTGGCCGCGATGCGCTTCGGCGTGAATCGACCCACTCGGTCAATCTGCCATCCGCGCCCGGTGGACATGATCTGGATGCGGTCGTTCGGCCGCAGCTCGCCGTTCATGACGCGCACCAGCGATACGACACCGACGTAGTTGTCGAACCAGGAATCGACGATCAGCGCCTGCAGCGGCTCCTTCGCGTCGCCACCGGGCGGCGGTATGCGCCGCACGAGCTCTTCGAGAAGCTCGGGCACGCCGGCGCCGGTCTTGGCGCTGACGAGCACGGCGTCCGTCGCCTCGATGCCGATGATGTTTTCGATCTCCTCGATCACGCGCTCGGGCTCGGCGGACGGCAGGTCGATCTTGTTGATGACCGGCACGACTTCGAGGCCCTGCTCGAGCGCCGTGTAACAGTTGGCGACGCTCTGCGCCTCCACGCCCTGTGCCGCGTCCACCACCAGCAGCGCACCCTCGCAGGCGGCGAGCGAGCGCGACACTTCGTAGGAGAAGTCGACGTGCCCGGGCGTGTCGATGAAGTTGAGCTGGTAGTCGAGGCCGTCCGCGGCGCGGTAATTGAGGGTCACCGACTGCGCCTTGATCGTGATGCCGCGCTCGCGCTCGAGGTCCATCGAGTCGAGCACCTGCTCCTGCATCTCGCGCGCCTCGAGGCCGCCGCAGGTCTGGATCAGGCGGTCGGCCAGCGTCGACTTGCCGTGGTCGACGTGCGCAATGATCGAGAAATTGCGTATCTGCTGTTGCATCGGGGGAAAGCGGGACGCCCTTGCCGGACCGGCGCCCGGGGAAACCGCCATCATACCAGCCGGCGGGGACCGGCCCCCCGTTCAGCGCTGCGCGAGACGCAGGACCGCTTCGCGATCGAGCCGGCCATGGCAGACGACGCTGCCGTCGCAAGTCAGCACCGGCACCTTGAGTCCGAAGCGCCGGCGCGCCGTCGGGTCGTCGTCGACGTCCTGCATCTCGAAACTTGGCACGATCGCCGACAGCTCCGCGGCGAATTCGTCGCAGAGCGGGCAGTCCTGTCGCGTGTAGACGATGAACCGGTGACCCGGCATCCGCGGCGGTCAGTCGCGGCGTGCCGCGGCGCGCGACGCGTCGGGCGAAGCCGCCGCGGGACGCAGGCTGACGGCGATGGTCTTCAGCGTGCGCGTCGGCACTTCGCCGACGGCCGTGATCTGGTGGCCGTCCACGACCGTCGTATAGGCGGAGGCGATGCCCGAGCGGCTGGTGCCTTCCGACGGCAGGCGGCCGGGCTTGGGCACACGGATGAAGACGGATACCGTCGCGAGCCCGTCGGAATAGACGAGGTGCCCGACCGGTGCGCCAGGACCTGCAAGGGACTGCACGCCGCTCGCGGACAGGCGAAAGCCGGGTGGCACCTGCGCCGCGCGCCAGGCCGGCGCCTCGTCGTCCGCCTGCGGCGACTGCCGCACCCAGCGGAGCTTGTGGCGGTCGAGCGCAGGCTCGAACGCCGAATCCGGGATGCCGTTGTCAAACTCGAGCCGCGTGAAGCGCAGGCGCTCGATCACGCGGCCGGACCCGTCGGAGAGGTCGCTGCGCACGGGCATGTGCGAATCGACGTCGATCCAGAGCCGGTAGCCGAAGCGGTAGCCGTCGCGCGGCCGTACCGCGACGACGGCGGTCGGGCCGAAGTCGTCTAGCGTCTCCCGCCCGACCCAGTCGACCTTGTACCAGGCGGCCATGCGACCTTCGAACTGCGGTAGTGCACCGAGCAGGTCGCTGCGGCCGGAGCGCCGCTCGATGATCGCGAGCTTCTGGTCCGGCAGGTAGACCACGACCTCGTCGTTCTCTCGCACCAGCTCGCGCCCGTGCCCGGTCAACGATACCAGTCGCTCGGACACCACCCCGTCGCGCACGCGGTGCGTAATCGCGAAGCGTTCCGTGCGGCCGGCCGACTCGGAAACGAACTCGCCGACGTAACTTGCGTTGCTGAGGGCCGCGCCCATGCGCGTGAGCCAGTGCTGCCCGCTTTCGGCGAAGACGGGTGTTGCGGCGAGGCCGAGCGCGATTGCGATGGCCGGCCGCGACGTCACGGCTCGGTAGTCTCCGCGGGCGGCAGGACGTCCGCGAGCGCCGGTTCACCGTCGCTGATGAGGCCCGCACCGACGCTGCGGCGCACGAGCGGCGACGCATAGCCGTAATGCGCGACCAGGTAGTTGGCGAACTCCGCGGGCGGAATGCCCGCCGGGGCGTCCGGCGCGGGCGGCGTGACGTAGATCTCGGGGTCTTCGACGGGCGGCAGCACCGGCGGGAGTTCGGCCTGCGCCATCACCGCATCGGGCGCCGCCGGATCCTGCGAACCGACCTGCGGGACCAGCAGGACGGCGCCGAGGGCGACACCCGCGGCGACGGCGAAGCCCGCGGCGCCGCGCAGGAAGGCGTCACGCCCGGGCAGGCGCACGAAGCCCGCGGCACGCGCCGGCTCGCGCGCGATGGCAGCGCTGACCCGCGCGGCCACTTGCCGCGCGGCGGGCACGTCGCCGTCGCTGCGCAGCACCGCGCCGACCAGCGAATAGCGGGACAGGGCGCCGCGCAGGTCGTCGTCGCGCTCGAGCCGCTTCAACAGCAGCGCCGACTCCGGGTCCGGCAGTTCGCCGTCCAGAAATGCCGAAAGCTGTTCCTTGATCCGATCCGTCATTCAATGTCTCCAATTCGCCCGAGGCCGCCGTCGAACACTTCGCGCAGGCTGCGATCGATCGCTTCGCGCGCGCGGAAGATCCTCGAACGGACGGTGCCAACCGGGCATTCCATCGTCTTTGCAATGTCCTCGTACGAAAGGCCCTCGAGCTCGCGCAGCACGATCGCAAGCCGCAGGTCGTCGGGCAGCGCCTCGATCGCCTCGTTCACCGTGCGGCGGATCTCGTCGGTCAGCGCGAGCGCCTCCGGCGTCTCGGTGTCGGCAAGCCGCGCCTGCGCCTGGACCTGCGAGCCGTCCTGCAGGTCGAGGTCATAGGAGACCGGCCTGCGGCGGCTTGCGACCAGCGCGTTCTTGGCGGTGTTGATCGCGATCCGGTACAGCCACGTATAGAACGCGCTGTCGCCCCGGAATGCCGGCAACGCACGGTACGCCTTGATGAAGGCCTCCTGCGCGATGTCCTCCGCTTCCGCTGGATTGCGAACGTACCGTTGCACGAGCTTCAGCACCTTGTGCTGATACTTGAGCACCAGGGCGTCGAAGGCCGCCTTGTCCCCTTTCTGGACCCGGCGGACCAGCGCGATGTCGCCTGCTTCAGCCCGCATAGGCTCGACGACTTGCGCTGCG
>DATMEC010000301.1:0-2620 GCA_035557125.1 Steroidobacteraceae bacterium | reverse complement strand
ACCCCTGCTCGTCGAGCCGACGGTGGTCAGCTTCTGACGGGCGTCCAGCGCGCAAAGCGTCGCGCGTTGCGATCCCCCGTCGATTCGCCGTCGTAGGTCATGGGCTGTGCGGCCTGCAGGCCTTCGGGTTGTGGGTCGAATGCACGCAGGTTCAGCACCATCAGCGTCCGCCCGTCCTCCTCTGTCACGGCGCCGAGGTAACCGCCGCAGCGGCAGCAGAAGACGAAGTCGGCCGTCTGCTGCCCGAAGCGGTAGCGCGAAAGCACGGCCGGGTCCGTGTGAACGAGCCGGACCCATCCCGCAGGATCCGAGGTGTAGCAGGCGCCGTGCTTCTGGCAGAAGCTGCACTGGCAGTCCCGCACCGGCCATTCGCCGGGCGGCTTCGCCGTGTCGTACTCGAAGCCGACGGCCCCGCAGTGGCAGCGGCCGCGCCAGGCGCTCACGTGCGGATGCTCGAAGGCAGGATTTCGAACTCGGTCGTCTGCGGCATCGCGGCGAGTGCCTCGCGCAGGTCCACGGGCGGCGCGATGAGCTTGCGGGCGACGAGGTCCATGAACCCGCCTTCGCTGCGGACGCGCGCGGCCAGCCGGCCGTCGCCCTTCAGGATTTCGTTGACCAGGCGGAAGCGCGAGCCGTCCGGCGCCATCCCCGCGAGCGCGAGAGTCACCGTGATCGGCTCGAGCAGGCCGATCTCCCGGTGGTACTCGAGCTCGTCGCGCCGCACGACCGGGCCGATCCGCCGGCTGGCGAACTCTTCCACCGGGAAGCCGTGCTGCTTGAAGAAGCTCATGCGCGCGTCCACGCACTTGTTGAGGTACGCGAAGTTCGCCATGTGCGCGTTCGCGTCCATGTCGGCCCAGCCGGTCGTCGTGGAAATACTGAAAGCGCGGGCGCTCACGTGAAGCAGTGGAAATTCAGCTTGTTGCCGTCTGGGTCGCGGAAATAGGCGCCGTAGTAGTTGTCGCCGCGGTCCCCCGGGGGGCCCTCGTCAGTCGCGCCGAGCGCAAGCGCCTTCCTGTACAGCGCGTCGACCTCGGCGGGGCTGCCGACCTCGAACGCGACCATCGACCCGTTGCCAGTGGTCGCCGGCTTCTTGTCGAAGGGGCTCGCGAGCGCAAATCCGGATTTGCCCTTGGCCTGCTTCCAGGCGACGAAGGTCTCGTAGTCCATGACGCGCTTCGCGCCGAGCTCAGCGAGAAGCGCGTCGTACAACGCGATCGCGCGCTTGAAGTCGTTGGTGCCGACGCATGCGTATCCAATCATTGAGATTCTCCCGTTACTTCCAGACGTTCGCGTCCTGCTCGAAGCCCTTGTTCTGCGGACGCACCACGCAGAAGCGCTGCCCGGTCGGCGCTTCCATCACGACCCACGAATGGACCTTGTTCACCCGCTTCGCACCGAGCTTCTCGAGCCGGTTGACCTCCGCCTCGACGTCGTCCGCCTCGATGTCGAGATGGACCCGGCTGTCGTGCTCCACGGCCTGCACCTCGACGTGCAGGCGCTCGTCGGGCACCGCGAGTTTCACGTACTTGTCGCCCTCCGGGCCCGGCAGGCTCTCGGTCGCCATGCCGAGCGCCTGCGACCAGAACCGGGCCGCGCCGTCCACGTCGTCGGTGCGGCAATCGATGATGAATCCTGCAAGCCTGCTCTTGTGCATCCTTCAACTCCTGATTTCCAGCTCCATGTAGACGTCGCCGCGCGCGTAGTCGGACGGATGCGGCCAGGGAGCGTGCCGGAACCCCAACCGCTCGTAGAGGCGGATCGCGTTGCCGAGCCGGCTGTTCGTCTCGAGGAACACGCTGCTAAAGCCGCGCTCGCGCGCCCATGCCGTGCCGGCGCCGCCGAGCAGCTCGCCGATTCCGCGGCGCTGGTGCGTCATCGCGACGGCCATCTTGGCGAGCTCGCAGCGGCCGCCCTCGCCCCGGATCATCGCCACCGTGCCGACGACCGCGTCGCGCTCCAGCGCGAAGAAGATCATGCCGCCCGGCGCAACGATCGCCCGCTCGGGATCGTCGAGCACCTTGAGATCCGGAGCCTCGACCTTGAACATGCGCTCGATCCACTCGAAATTGAGCCGGCGGAAATCTGCCGCGTACTGCGGCCCGAACGGGATCACCTCGATACCGGTCACGCACCCGCCCCGCCGCGCCACTCGCGCGCCAGCAGCCCCAGGAATACCGAGTCCTGGATCGCACCGCCCACGTTCCAGCGCTCGCGCAGCAGCCCCTCGCGCCGGAAGCCCATCCGGTCGAGGATCCTGAGCGAGCTGGCATTGCCCGGGTCGACGTCGGCTTCGAGCCTGCGCAGCTGCAGCACGTGGAACGATTGGTCGATGAGCGCCGCGAGCGCTTCGCCCATGTACCCCTGACCCCAGTGCGCGCTGTGCAGGCAGTAGCCGAGCTCCGCGCGCATGTTGGCGCGGTGGATGTTGAACAGCGTGCACGTGCCGAGCACCTTGCGGTCTTCCTTGCGCTCGACTCCCCACTGGAAGGCCGACTTGTCGCGGAACCCCGCGTGAATCCGGCCGAGTAGCTCCGCAGCTTCGGCGCGCTCCTTCATCGGCGTCGACGACCAGAAGCGCATCATCGCCTCGTCCGAGAAGATCGCGAAGAGCGCGTCG
>DATMEC010000300.1:0-4354 GCA_035557125.1 Steroidobacteraceae bacterium | reverse complement strand
CCCGTGGCCCGCGCCTTCCCGCACCTCGCCGCGGCCTGCGGCGACCTGCGCTACGTTTCGATCGCCGATGCAAGCGCGACCGCAGCACGTCATGCGAGAAGCGCCGTGCTCGCCGCCGCGCCGCATGGCGTCTCGCACACGCTGATCGACGGGCTGCTCGCAGCCGCATCCGCCGCCGGCGCGAAGCCCTCGGTCGTCGACATTTCCGCCGACTATCGCTTCGCCGACCTTGCCGAGTACGAGAGGGTCTACAAGCATCCGCACGGCGCACCCGCGCGGGCGAAGGAGTTCACCTGCGCCGTCCCCGAGCACCTCGATCGCGCGCCGACTCCGCACGTCGCCCATCCCGGCTGCTTCGTCACCGCCTCGCTTCTCGCCGTCGTTCCGCTCTTGAAGCTCGGCCTGGTGGACGGGCCCGTGTTCGTCTCGGCCGTGACCGGCAGCACCGGCGCGGGGCGCGGCGCGGTTTCCGGCACGCACCATCCGCTCCGCCACTCCGACCTCTACTCGTACAGCGCGCTCGCCCACCGCCACGGCGCTGAGCTCAACGCGCTCGCGCGCGCGGCGACCGGCCGCGACGGCCAGGTCGCGTTCGTGCCGCACTCGGGACCATTTGCGCGCGGGATCCACGCGACCGTCCAGGCACGGCTCGCGGCACCGCTCGATTCGACGGCGGCGATCGGCGCGCTGCGCGAGTACTATGCCGGGCGCCCCTTCGTCCGCGTGCTCGACGAGCCGCCGCGCATGAAGGACGTGGTCACGAGCAACTTTGCCCACCTGTCGGCGGCGACGGACGGGCGGACGATTGCGGTGATGTCGGTCGTCGACAACCTGGTGAAGGGCGCCGCGGGTGGCGCCGTCCAGTGGATGAACCGGCTGCTGGGATTCGACGAAACCGACGGATTGACTGCGACAGCCCCGGGGTGGACATGAACCATCGGATCGACCAGGGCGCGGCGATCGCGGCGCTTCGCGGCGCGGCGCCGTACATCCGCCTCTACAAGGGCAAGGTCTTCGTGATCAAGGCCGGCGGCGCGATCTTCGGCGACCTCGCCGGGACGCGCTCGCTCGTCGAGCAGATCTCGATCCTGCACCACCTTGGCATCCGTGTCGTGCTGGTGCACGGGGGCGGCCCGCAGCTCGACGAGATGCAGCGCTCGCTCGGCATCGTGCCGCGTATGGTGCGCGGCCGCCGCGTCACCGACGAGCGTTCGATCGACGCAACGACCATGGTGCTGAACGGCCTCATCAACACGCGCATCCTCGCGGCCTGCCGCGAGCTCGGCATCGACGCCGTGGGACTCTCGGGCGTGGACGCGGGGCTCGTGCGCGCCAACCGCCGCCCGCCAGTCCAGGTCGACGGCGAATCGGTGGACTACGGGTTCGTCGGGGACATCGTCTCGATCGACCCGACCGTGCTCCGCAAGGAACTGGACGCCGGCCTGATGCCGGTGGTCAGCCCGGTATCGGCGGACGACGCGGGCGTCGTCCTCAACATCAATGCGGACACCGTGGCGGCGGCGGTGGGCGCGGCGCTCGGCGCCGAGAAGCTGATCCTCTGCACCGGCGCGCCGGGCATCCTCGAGCGCCGGGACGACCCGCGTTCGCTGGTGTCGTACACAGACCTCGCCGGACTCGAGCGCCTGCAGAAATCGGGCAGTCTCGAGGACGGCATGCTGCCGAAGTCCTCGGCCATCGAATCGGCGATCCGCGGCGGCGTGCGGCGCGTCCACGTCATTTCCTACAATGCCCGCGACAGCGTGCTCGCCGAGGTATTCACGAACGACGGCACCGGCACGATGATCGTCGCCGACGTCAAGGCGCTCACGCCCGCCGAACAGCTTCCACAAGGAGACAGCAGGCCATGAACAGCAAGGCACTCTCGATCGTCGCCATCGTCCTGATCGCGCTCGGCGCCTTCGGGCTCGCCCGGGGCAAGTTCAGCTACACCGAGGAGACGCACGAGGCCGAGGTCGCCGGCATCGAGCTGTCGGTCAAGGACAAGGAGACGGTCTCCGTGCCGCAGTGGCTGTCGATCGGCGCGATCGCGCTCGGCGTGGTCCTGCTCGTCGTCGGCCGCCGGAAGTCCTGATGCCCGGGCCGCGCGCGGCCGACGTCATCCTGGGCGGCGGCCTCGCCGCGGGGCTGCTCGACATCGTCAACGCGATCGTCTTCTGGCGCCTGTACAACGGGGCGAGCGCGACCGTCATCCTCCAGTCCGTCGCGGCGGGTCTCCTGGGCAAGGCCGCCTTTGCCGGCGGCGCCGCCAGCGCCGCCCTCGGGCTCTTCCTCCATCTGCTCATCATGTGCGCCATGGCCGCCGTGTTCTGGCTGGCCTGCCGGCTCTGGCCCTGGATGCTGCAACGGCCGGTCGCCGCCGGCGTCGCCTATGGCCTCGTGACCTGGGCGGCCATGAATTACGTGGTCTTGCCGCTTTCGCGCGCGGCACCCCCGTCCTTCATCCCGGCCTGGTTCGTCGACGGCCTGCTGGCCCACGTGTTGCTGGTGGGACTCGTCTTCGCGTTCTTCGCGCGGTGGTCGGCGCGCCGGGCAAAGTCGTATTCTTAGGCCGCAATCCCCCGCCCCACTCCCGGAGACACCATGAACGAGAGCACCGGCAAGCTGATCCTCCGAGTCACGCTCGGAGTCCTGATCCTTTTTCACGGCATCTCGAAGCTCGCGGGCGGCATCGACTGGCTGGACGGCATGCTCGCGGACGCCGGCCTGCCCGTGTTCTTCAAGTACGGCGTGTACGTCGGCGAAGTCCTCGCCCCGCTCGCCGTCATCGCCGGCTTCTACGCGCGCATCGGCGCGTGGCTCATGGCGGTGAACATGCTGTTCGCCTTCGGCCTCGCGCACGGCGCCGAGCTGTTCGCGCTGACCGAGAGCGGCACCCTCCAGCTCGAACTGCAGTACATGCTCTTCTTCTCGGCGATTGCCGTCGCGTTGATCGGCCCGGGCCGGTATGCCTTCAACCAGAAATGAGGGAGCCGCACGGCACGCGCCAGACCGGCTGGCTGCGCGCCGCGGTCCTCGGCGCGAATGACGGAATCGTCTCGACCGCGAGCCTCGTGATCGGCGTCGCGGCGGCCGGCGCCGGCCGTGGCGCCGTGCTGACCGCCGGAGTCGCCGGCCTCGTCGGGGGCGCCATGTCCATGGCCGCGGGCGAGTACGTCTCCGTCAGCTCGCAGGCCGACAGCGAGCGCTCCGACCTCGCCCGCGAACGCCGCGAGCTCGCGGAGGATCCCGAGGCCGAGCACCGGGAGCTCGCCGCGATTTACGTGGGACGCGGCCTCGATCCCCGGCTCGCGTCCGAGGTCGCGAGGCAGCTCGCCGCGAAGGACGCACTCGCCGCACATGCGCGCGACGAGCTCGGGCTGACTGAAGCACAGCGCGCCCGCCCCACGCAGGCGGCGCTCGCGTCGGCGGCCGCGTTCGCCGCCGGCGCAGCCCTGCCGCTGGCGACGGCGCTCCTCGCGCCGGCGGCGCTCGTGATGCCGGCCGTTGCCGCGCTCTGCCTCGTGTTCCTCGCCGGGCTCGGCGCCTTCGCGGCGCGTGCCGGCGGCGCGAACGTCGCAAGGGGCGCGCTTCGCGTCACTTTCTGGAGCGCGATTGCCATGGCGATCACGGCGGCGATCGGCCGCGCCTTCGGCGTCGCGACCTGAGGGTATCGCGGTGGCTGCACATCCGCTGGACAACCCGGTCTGGCATTCGCTGACGACCGAGCACGCGGGGCTCGCGATCACCTCGGACGGCGCCGCGCGCTATCCGGCTGCGATCGTGCCATTCGCGGGGATCGGCGAACCCACGCCGCGGGCCGCCGACCAGTTGACGAGCCTCATCGAGGACGCGGAGTCCGTCTTCGTCGTTGGCGTCGCGCCCGTGCCGCCTCCCGGCTGGCAGCTCGAGCCGAAGAAGCCCGTGCTGCAGATGGTCTGCACGGCGCGCGCCGCGGATGTGCCTGGCCCCGCGCTGACCGCCATGGGCGCGGACCAGGTCGCGGACATGGTCGAGCTGACGGACCTCGTGTTCCCAGGATTCTTCCGGCCGCGCACGCTCGAGATGGGCAGCTACGTCGGCATCTACGACGGGCGGCGCCTCGCGGCCATGGCCGGCGAGCGCATGCGCCTCGACGGCTACCAGGAGCTGTCCGCGGTCTGCACCCACCCGGGCTACACCGGCCGCGGGTATGCGCAGCGCCTGCTCGGCGTGCTCTGCAACTCCGCGTTCGACCGCGGCTTCACCCCGTTCCTGCACGTATACGCCGACAACGAGCGCGCAATCGGCGTCTATCGCAAGATGTCCTTCGTGGACCGCACGGTGCTGCCGTTCTGGGCGCTGCACCAGTGAACCG
>DATMEC010000299.1:0-3803 GCA_035557125.1 Steroidobacteraceae bacterium | reverse complement strand
TATGCGCGTTTCGCGCCCGCTGTACGAGCTGCTGCCCTATGCCTACATCCTGATCGGCGCCGCCGCGATCGTCGCATCCTTCGCCTGGCGCATGGCCGACTGGTCCTGGATGCTCGCGTGCTTCGGCGTCGTCGCCGTCCTAGGCGGGCTGGTGCTGGTGCTCCGGCGGCGGGACTATCGCATCCAGAAGCGACACTACGGCGCGGAGCTCGACGAAGAGGAAGGCTAGTGTCCTGCGGAACAGGACACTAGGCGGGCTCAGGCCGTACCGGACTTCTTGTCGCCCTCGTTTTCCGCTTCTTCGTCCGCTTCCGGCGATTCCCCGACCATCGGGTGGTCGCCGGTCGGCTCCTGCGCCTGCTCGCGCAGCCGCGCCGAGCGCTCGTCGAGGTACATGATCTCGTGCTTGCCGAGCACGACGACGTCGCCGTCGTTCAGGTGGTGCCGGCGCACGCGCTTGCTCTTCACGTAGACGCCATTCGTGCTGTTGAGGTCCTCGAGCACGCTGCCCTCGGGCATCGTCGTGATCTGGCAGTGATGCCGGCTGACGTACTTGCTGTCGATCTGCACGTCGTTGTCGCTGGTGCGGCCGATGATCAGCCGCCCGATCCTGAGTGGGCGTTCCTCAACGTGCTCGCCGCCGTGCGCGACGATGATGCGCGCGAGCACCTCGTCGGAGGCGACCGGACGCGAGAACGACGACGGTGGCGCGACACCGGCCCGCATGCGGTTGGTGCGTGCTGCGTACTCGACCCACTGCAGCTCTTCGATGGCGGCCTTGAGCTCCGTCATCGTCACCTGCGGCTGCCCTGACGAGAAAGCGATCATGAGCGAGGTGTCGCAGAGCGTGTTGACGAGGCGCGGCACGCCGCCAGTGAAGCGGAAGATCGCCGGCAGCGTTTCGGGGTCGAACAGCTGGCGGCCGTGGGCGCCCGCCACCTCGAGGCGGTGCAGGATGTAGCCCTGGGTTTCCTCGGGGGTGAGCGCGGTCAGGTGGAAGCGCAGGCGGATGCGCTGCACGAGCTGCACGAGCTCCGGCGAGTCCAGCTTCTCGTTGAGCTCCGGCTGGCCGGCCAGGATGATCCGGAGCACCTTTTCCTTCGTCGTCTCGACGCCCGACAGCAGGCGGATCTCCTCCAGCACGCGGTTCGACAGGTTCTGGGCCTCGTCGACGATCAGGAGCACCTTGCGGCCTTCGGCGTACTGCTCGACCAGGAACTGGTTCAGCGTCGCGATCAGCTCGGCCTTGCGCATCTTGAAGGGCGTGAAGCCGAACTGGACCAGTACCGCCTGCAGGAACTCGATCGGCGAGACCTGCGTCTGCGCGACCTGGGCCACGACCACGTCCTTCTCGAGCTCGCGCAGGAAGGTCTCGAGCAGGGTCGTCTTGCCGGAACCGATCTCTCCGGTGATCACGACGAAGCCGTCGGTGAACCAGATCGTCGATTCCATGTACGCCTTGGCGCGGGCGTGGTGCTTCGACAGGTACAGGAACGCCGGGTCCGGGCTCAGCCGGAACGGCAATTCGGTCAGCTGGAAATGGTCCAGGTACATGTGGGCTTACAAGGCTAGCACAGCGCAAGTGCCGGTCATCGCTGGGGAATCAACCGGCGTCGCAGTTGCTTCGCGACCCGGTCCCGCAGGACCCGCCCGCCCGTGACGAACGTCACGTGGCCGAGCTTGCGGCCCGGCCGTTCCGCCTTGCCGTAGTCGTGCAAGTGCAGCCCCGGCCGGGCGAGCAGCTCGCGCGAGCGCGGCTTCCTGCCGATGACGTTGACCATGACGGCATGCCCGCGTGGTGCGGCGCTGCCGAGCGGAAGTCCCGCGACGGCGCGCACGTGGTTCTCGAACTGGCTGGTCTCGGCGCCCTCGATCGTCCAGTGGCCGGAATTGTGGACGCGCGGAGCCATCTCGTTCGCGACGAGCCGGCCACGCTCGATGAAATACTCGACGCAGAGCACGCCGACGTAGCCGAGCGCGCGCATCAGCCGCCGGTGGTTGCGTTCCGCGAGGCGCTGCAGCCGCGCGTCCGGCCAGGGCGCGCGGGTCACCGCGAGGATGCCGTCGGCGTGCACATTCTCGGCGAGCGGGTAGGCCTCCACGTTGCCGGCCCGGTCGCGCGCCGCGATGAGCGAGACCTCGCGCGAGAAATTCACCATCCGTTCGTAAATGAGTGGCTGCCCGGCGAGGCGCGCATAAGCCTGCGCCGCGTCGCGGACCCGGCGGATGCGGACCTGCCCCTTGCCGTCGTATCCGAGGCGGCGTGTCTTCAGGATGCCGGGCGCACCGAGCGCCGTGAGCGCGCGGCCGAGATCCGCGACCGTATTGACGGCGGCGTAGGGGGCGACCGGAATGCCGAGGCGCTCGAAGGTCCGCTTCTCGGACAGGCGGTCCTGCGCGACCTCGAGGGCGCGAGGTGGCGGCCACACGGGCCGGATGCGTGCGATGGCCCGTGCCGACGAGACCGGCACGTTCTCCCAGTCGAAGGTGACGACGTCGACGCCGCGCGCGAAGCGGACGAGCTTTCGCGTGTCATCGAAGCGGCCGGTGACAATGTCGGCGACCGCCGCGCCCGGCACCTCGCGGCTGCGGTCGTACATCGTGAACCCGAGCCCTAGCGGGATCCCGGCGAGGGCCATCATCCGGCCGAGCTGGCCGGCGCCGACGATGCCGATGCGCACGGCGGTCTTCAGTTCGCGGCCGGGTCCGGCCGGGCGAGGACTTCCGCCGTCTGCCGTTCGCGGAAAGCCGCGAGCGCGTCGCGAAGCGGCGGGTGCCGCGCGGCCAGGATCGCGGTAGCGAGGAGGGCGGCGTTGCGTGCGCCGGCCTCGCCGATCGCGACTGTCGCGACCGGCACGCCGAACGGCATCTGCACGATCGAGAGCAGCGAGTCGAGTCCGTTCAGCGCCTTCGACTGGATCGGCACGCCGATCACCGGCAGCAGCGTCTTCGATGCAGCCATGCCCGGCAGGTGTGCGGCCCCGCCGGCGCCGGCGATGAGCACCTCGAGGCCGCGCCCGGAGGCGCCGGCCGCGTACTCGAACAGGAGATCTGGCGTGCGGTGCGCGGAGATGACCCGGCTTTCGAAGGGCACGCCGAGCGCGGTCAGCTGGTCGGCGGCGAGCCGCATGGTTTCCCAGTCGGAGGACGAGCCCATGATGATGCCGACCAGCGGTTTCATCGCGGAAGTTTAGCAGAAGGCGCCCGCCCTTCCGGGACGGGTCGATCGTAAGCGACTGTCTTTAAAGGTGTTTACGAAGCCCGATGCTGGAAAGAAACAACCCCTGCGCCGACAGGGAGTGGTGCGGCGCAGGGGGGATGCCCGAAGATCAGGGGATGCTTGATACGCTGGGCAACGGGGTCAGGCTAACGCCACGGCGCGCCCCGGCAATCCCTGCGCTGTCTCCGGGTGGCGACAGCGTCCTACAGCGAGAGGAAGTCATGATGCGACGTACCCACTTTGGCGCCGCGGGCGCCCGGCTCGTGCTGGCCCTGGCGGCGATTCTCGCGTGTGCAACGGCTCATGCGAACGGCCCCGCCCACGCCGACGGTCGCGCGCTCGACGAGGCGCGCGCGATCCTCTCGCGGCATCCGCTGATTGACGGCCACAACGACCTGCCGATGGTCATCCGCGAGAGCGGCAAGCCGCCCCGGGACGTCGTCGCCTACGACCTCGGTGCGCGCACCGCGGGCGACACCGACATTGCGCGGCTGCGCGCGGGCGGCGTCGGCGGACAGTTCTGGTCGGTGTACGTCCCGAGCGCGCCCGAAGCCGGGGCGCGCGGCTTCGCGCGCATCCAGCT
>DATMEC010000298.1:0-3803 GCA_035557125.1 Steroidobacteraceae bacterium | reverse complement strand
CCGCCAGGTCGTGGTGCCGCTGCCGGACGTGCGCGGGCGCGAGCAGATACTCAAGGTGCACATGCGCAAGGTGCCGATTTCCGACGACGTGCGGCCCGGCATCATTGCGCGCGGCACGCCGGGCTTCTCCGGCGCCGACCTCATGAACCTCGTCAACGAGGCCGCGCTGTTCGCGGCGCGGGCCAACAAGCGCCTGGTCACGATGGAGGAGTTCGAGCGCGCAAAGGACAAGATCATGATGGGCGCCGAGCGGCGCTCCATGGTCATGAGCGAGAAGGAGAAGCTCAACACGGCTTACCACGAGGCGGGACACGCGATCGTCGGCATGAGCCTTCCCGAGCACGACCCGGTCTACAAGGTGACGATCATCCCGCGCGGCCGCGCGCTCGGCGTGACGATGTTCCTGCCGGAGGAGGACCGCTACAGCTACAGCAAGCGGCGCATCATGGGGCAAATCACGAGCCTGTTCGGCGGGCGGCTTGCCGAGGAACTGCGCTTCGGCCCGGATGCGGTGACGACGGGCGCCTCGAACGACATCGAGCGTGCCACCAGCCTCGCGCGCAACATGGTCACGAAATGGGGCCTCTCGGAACGGCTCGGCCCGCTGGCCTATATGGAGGATGAGGGCGAGGTGTTCCTCGGCCGCTCGGTGACGCAGCACAAGCAGGTTTCCGACGTGACCGCCCACGCCATCGACGAGGAGATCCGCCGCGTCATCGACACGTCCTACGAGGACGCGCGCAAGATCCTCACCGGCAACCGCGAGAAGCTCGACGTCATGGCGGCGGCGCTCATGAAGTACGAGACCATCGACGAAGAGCAGCTGAAGGACATCATGGCCGGCCGTGTTCCAAAGCCACCGGCCGGCTGGGACGAGACGGGTGCTGCCGCCGGCGGCCAGGGCGGCCCCAAGCCGGAACCGGTCATCGGCCCGCCGGCCAGCCAGACCTGAGTCCCGGCGCCGCGCGCGCCCGGCAGGGCCACACGTCCACAGCTTCGCACGCATGCGCCTCCAGTGCGGCCGCTTCGCGCTCGACCTCGACAACCCGGTGGTCATGGGCGTCCTCAACGTCACGCCCGACTCCTTCTCGGACGGCGGCCGTTTTCTCGACCTGCCTGCGGCGCTCGCGCAGGCTGAACGCATGGCCGTGGACGGCGCGGCGATAATCGACGTCGGCGGCGAGTCGACCCGGCCCGGCGCCGCGCCCGTCGACGAGGATGAGGAATTGCGGCGCGTCCTGCCGGTGATCGAGCGCCTCGCGGGCACGTTTTCGATTCCCATTTCGATCGATACGCGCAAGCCCGCCGTGATGCGCCGCGCAATCGCCGCCGGCGCATCCATCGTGAACGACGTCGCCGCACTCGCCGCGCCGGGCGCCATGGAGGCGGTCGCCGGCAGCGATGCCGCCGTCTGCCTGATGCACATGCAAGGTGAGCCCGGCACGATGCAGGATGCGCCCCGTTACGGGGACGTGCTGGCCGAAGTGCGCAGCTTCCTGGGACGCCGCGTCGCCGCCTGCGAGACCGCGGGAATCGCGCGCTCGCGCATCGCCGTCGATCCGGGCTTCGGCTTCGGCAAGACCCTCGAGCACAACCTGGCGCTGCTGGCGGGCCTCCCGGTACTGGCGGCGGACGGCCAGCCGGTGCTCGCCGGCCTCTCGCGCAAGCGGATGATCGGGTCGCTCACGGGCCGGGACGGCGACAAGCGCCTCGCCGGCAGCCTTGCGGCCGCCGTGGTCGCGGCCTGGAACGGGGCGCGCATCATCCGCGCGCACGACGTGCATGAAACCGTGGACGCCCTGCGGGTCGTGGCGGCGGCGGGCGCGATGCGGGACAATCGCGAATGAGCATGAGGTATTTCGGCACGGACGGGGTGCGCGGTCGGGTCGGACAGCATCCGATGACCGTCGAGTTCGCACTGCGCCTCGCGGGCGCGGCCGCGCGCGTGCTGGCGCCCGACGGGGGCCGCGTACTGGTCGGCAAGGACACTCGACTCTCGGGATACATGTTCGAGGCCGCGCTCGAAGCCGGATTCGTCGCGGCGGGCGTCGACGTCCTGCTCGCCGGGCCGCTGCCGACCCCGGGCATCGCATTTCTCGTGCGGGACCTCGGCTGCGACTTCGGCGCCGTCATCAGCGCCTCCCACAACCGCTACGACGACAACGGCATCAAGTTCTTCGACCGTGAAGGCAGCAAGCTCGCCGACAAGCTCGAGGAAGCGATCGAGTCGCATCTCGACGAGCCGGCGCCGACGCGCGAGTCCAGCAAGCTCGGGCGCGCCACGCGCGTCGACCGCGAGCGCACGCGGTACCAGGCCTACTGCGCCTCGACGCTGCCGCGCAGCATGCGCCTCGAAGGGCTCAAGCTCGTCGTCGACTGCGCGAACGGCGCCGCCTACAAGGTGGCGCCGCGCGTGCTGGCGGACCTCGGCGCCGAGATCGTGCCGATCGGCTGCTCGCCGAACGGGCGCAACATCAACGATGGATGCGGCTCGACGGAGCCGGGCCTGCTCAAGCTGACCGTCGCCGGCGTGCGTGCCGACGCCGGTATTGCGCTCGATGGCGACGGCGACCGCCTGGTGATGGCGGATCACCTCGGCCGCACGGTGGACGGTGACCAGCTGCTCTACGTCCTGGCCAGGGCGCGCCTCGCCGCTGGTGACCTGAGGGGACCGGTCGTCGGCACGGTGATGAGCAACCTCGGGCTCGAGCTCGCGCTCGGGGAGCTCGGCGTGCCCTTCATGCGCGCGGCAGTCGGCGACCGGCACGTGCTTCAACTGCTGCGCTCGCACTCGGGCGTGCTGGGCGGCGAGGCATCGGGCCACCTGCTGGTGCTCGACAAGGCGACGACGGGCGACGGGCTCATCGTCGCGCTGCAGGTCCTCGCCGTGATGAAGTCGACCGGCAGGTCGCTGGCCGAGCTCGCCGCCGGGATGCAGCGTTTTCCGCAGCAGCTCATCAACGTGCGCGTGACGAAGCGCTTCGACGCGGCACGTGAGCCGACGGTGGCGGCGGCGATCGCGCGCGTGGAACAGTCGCTCGGCTCGCGCGGTCGCGTGGTGCTGCGCGCTTCCGGCACCGAGCCGCTGATCCGCGTGATGGTCGAAGGCGAGGAGGCCGAGTCGGTCGGGCGCCATGCCGAGGAGCTGGCCGCGGCCGTGCGCGCCGCCGCTCCCGCCGCATGAATCCCGGCCTGCGCAAGCCGCTCGTGGCCGGCAACTGGAAGATGCACGGCAGCCGTGCGGAGGCGGACCGGCTCGTCGACGGGCTCATCGCGAGCGGAGTCGGCGCGGGTTCCGCCGAAGCGGTCGTCTGCCCGCCCTTCGTCTATCTTGCCGACGTCGGCCGGCGGCTCGCGGGCAGCCCCATCGGGCTCGGCGGCCAGGACGTATGCGCGGAGGAGCCCGGCGCGCAGACCGGTGAGGTTGCCGCATCGATGCTGTTCGATGTCGGCTGCCGCTACGCGATCGTCGGGCACTCGGAGCGGCGCGCCCTGTACGCGGAAAGCGACGAGCTCGTGGCCCGCAAGTTCGGCGCCGCCGGGCGTCACGGCCTCGTTCCCGTGCTGTGCGTCGGCGAATCGCTGCAGGAGCGGGAGCGGGACGCGACGCGCGAGGTGATCCTGCGCCAGCTCGACGTGGTCCTTGCCGCCGCGGGAGTGGGGTCGTTCGCGCGGGCAATCGTGGCCTACGAGCCGGTCTGGGCCATCGGGACCGGCCGCACCGCGACGCCGGCTCAGGCCCAGGAGGTCCATGCGCTGATCCGCGGCCGAATCGCCGAAAAAGATGCTACAATCGCCGCTTC
>DATMEC010000297.1:0-2117 GCA_035557125.1 Steroidobacteraceae bacterium | reverse complement strand
CGGTTCAGGAACGTGCGGCCGCGCATGAAGTTGAGCGAGCGGATCTTGATGCGGTGACGCAGCAGGTCCTGGGTCGCGGCGCGGCCCCAGCTGCCGCCTTCCTGGCCCTGGGTCAGCACCTCGAGGTTGTCCATCAGGGCGCCCATCCATGGCTCCATCTTCTCTTCCTCGGTGCCGGGCAGGAAGCCGATGTCCTCGCCGAGCGGGATCGTCACGCGCGTCATGATGATCTCGCTGAAGCGGTTGGTGTCAAGCGTCTGCGCGAGGCCCGCCGCGAGGGTCAGCAGCGTCTTGCCCGTGCCGGCGGGCCCGAGAATCGTCACGAAGTCGATGTCCGGGTCGAGCAGCAGGTTAAGCGCGAGGTTCTGCTCGCGGTTGCGCGCGGTGATGCCCCACACGGCGTGGCGCTCGCTGCGGTAGTCCTGCGTCACTTCGAGCGTGGCGACTTCGGCCTCGATCTTGCGCACGATCGCCTGGAAGCCGTCGTCCTTGGCGTCGTACAGGAACTGGTTCGGGTGCCACTCGTTCACGAGCGGGCCACGCACGCGGTAATAGGTGCGGGCCTGCTCGTGCCAGGACTCGACGTTGTTGCCGTGGGTTTCCCAGAAGTCCGCGGGCAGCGCGGTCACGCCGGTGAACAGCAGATCCGCGTCCTCGATCGTGCGGTCGTTGTAATAGTCCTCGGCGTGCACGCCGAGGATCGCCGCCTTGATGCGCAGGTTGATGTCCTTGGACACCAGGGTCACCCGCGTTCCCGGCAGTTCCATCTGCAGCGCGAGCGTGTAGCCGAGCAGCGCGTTGTCGAAGCCGTGGCCGTGCCCGGGGAGGGTGTCCGGCAGGCCCGCGGCCAGCTGCCTGGTCTGGAAGTACAGCCGGCCCGACGGCGGCTTCTTGCCGTGGTTTCCGGAGCGGCCGGAGGGCAGTTCGAGCCCCTTGTCGATTTCCTCCTTGGTGGCGTTCGCCATCAGCTCGTCGAGGAACCGGCTCACCTGCCGTACGTTCCGCGCTGATTCCGACAGGCCCTTCTTGCCCGCGTCGAGCTCCTCGAGCACGCCCATGGGCAGGTAGATGTCGTGCTCCTCGAAGCGGAACACGGCCGCGGGATCGTGCATCAGCACGTTCGTGTCGAGCACGAACGCGCGGCGGGCGCCTTTGACCGGGCGGTTCTTCACCATCGACTCAGATCCCACGTGCCGCAGCGAGCACGTCCGCGGCGTGGCCCTTGACGCGCACCTTGCGCCATTCGCGCCGGATCGCGCCTTTCGCGTCGATCAGGAAGGTGCTGCGCTCGACGCCCATCATCTTGCGCCCGTACATGTTCTTCTGCCTCCACGCCCCGAACAGCGAGGCGACTGCGTGGTCCTCGTCCGAGCCGAGCTCGAACGGGAACTTCGTCTTGTCCTTGAACCTGCGATGCGACTCGAGCGTATCCGTCGAGATGCCGAGAATGCGCGTGCGCGCGCGCCGGAAGGCGGGCGCGAGGTCGCGGAAGTCGCTGCCCTCGAGCGTGCATCCCGGCGTGTTGTCGCGCGGGTAGAAGTAGACGACGAGGCTCATGTCGCCCTGGTCGCCGAGCCGGAATACGCCGCCCGTGGTCGGGATGGAGAACTTCGGCGCCTTCGCTGCAGCCTGGGCCGCGGCCATCGCCCTAGTTTTTCACCGGTTCCAGGATCGCGTCGAGGTTCATCTGGTCGCAGAAGTCCATGAACTCCTCGCGCAGCGCCCCGACGTGGATCCGCGAGGGAACGTTCACCACCATGTAGACCGAGAACATCTGGGCGCCGGTGTGCGCCGCCGCGTAGTTGCGGGTCGACAGCTCGCCAATGTCGATGTCGCGCGCCGAGAAGAAGCCCGAGAGCCCGGCGACGATGCCCGCCTGGTCGATACACACGACGTCGACCGAGTAGGGGACCATGTCCTCGCGCGCGGCGCGCTGCGTCGTGCGGCGGGCCTGGATCGTGATCCCGGAAGACTCAGCGAGCTTGGCGAGGTCCGTCTCGATGCGCGCGACCGAGTGCCAGTTGCCCGCGACCAGCATCAGCACCGCGAAATCGGAGCCGAGCGCGGTCATGCGGCTCTCGCTGATGCTGCCGCCGCAGTCGGCGACGACCTTCGAC
>DATMEC010000296.1:0-3853 GCA_035557125.1 Steroidobacteraceae bacterium | reverse complement strand
TGGAGCTTGCGCCCGCAACATGTCGCCAGCCGGACAAAGCCCAGATGCCAGGCCGGAACGCGAGCCCTTCGTCGCCCGTTGGACGGGCGCGCTGGCCGTCGGTCTCTTCATCTATATCCCGATCACGCTGCTCCTGACTTTCGCCGAAGGCACGGGCGGCCCGGCATTCGAGATCTTCAAGCTGTACTCCGACTTCCCGGCGAGCTTCGGCTCGGCCCTGCTGGCGACCGTCGCGGCCTGGCAGGCCGGGGAACCGGCGGTACGCCGCACCTGGGCATTCCTGGCTGCGACCCTCTGGGTCTACACCACCGGCAACCTGCTGAACTCGACGTATTGGGTCTTCGGCATCGATCCCTTCCCGTCGGTGGGCGACGTTTTCTTCCTGGGTTTCTACCCGCTGCTCTTCATGGCCATCTTCACCGCCGTCCGCGCGGCGGCCGTGCGCGTCCAGTGGGGCCGTCTCGCGCTCGACGCGACGATCCTGATGCTCGGCTTCGGCGCCTTCTTCTGGTTCTTCGTGATCGGCCCGGCCGCCGCGGCCGACCGCGACCCGGACGTGCTGAAGTTCGTGCTCACGCAGAGCTACATCGCGCTCAACTGCCTCGTGCTGCTCGCCTTCGGCGTCCTGCTGATGCATGCCGGCACCGGCGCGATTGCGCGCCGCACCCTGGTCCTGCTGACGATCGGGTTCGCGACGATGCAGCTCGCCGACATCGTCTGGGCCATGGCCAAGATCACCGGCAGCTACCTGCCGGGCGGCATGTCGGACGCCATCTACCTGTCCTGCTATGCGGCGCTCATCGCGGCGGCACGCGAACAGCTGCGCGGCGCGCCCGTGGCGCGCCAGGAGGCGACGGCGCTCGGCAGCGCCCTGGTCCAGGGCATGCCGTTCGTCGCGATGCTGGTTTCCTTCCTCGTGCTGGTCTACGTCGAGAGCAGCTCGATGTCGAGCCCGGCGACCGCGATGACGGTCATCATCTTCGCGCTGACGCTGCTCGTAATGCTGCGCCAGGGCGTGATGTCCCGCGACGACGCGCTGCTGCGCGAACGCCGCGCCGCGGGCATCGTCGAGGCGCGCTACGCCTCGCTGATCAAGAACGCATCCGACGTGATCATGATCGCCGACGTCGACGGGCGCCTGCGCTTCGCCTCGCCCGCGGCCGAGCGCACCTTCGGCATGCACCCGGACGACCTCGTCGGGCGCAACCTGCTCGACTTCTGGGGCGAGGCCGACCGCGAGCGGCTCGCGGGCTTCCTCGCCGAGGTCGCCGCGACGCACGGGCGCACGATAGGGCCGGTCGAGGTCGTGGTGGGCAATGGCGCGCGCCGCAGCACGCTCGAGAGCGTCGGAAGCAACCTGCTGGACGACCCCGCGATCGCGGGGCTCGCGCTCAACTTCCGCGACGTGAGCGAGCGCAAGGCGCTCGAGGAGCAGTTGCGCCAGCTCGCCTTCCACGACCCGCTCACGCTGCTCGCCAACCGCAGTCTGTTCCGCAACCGCGTCCAGCATGCGCTCACGCTCGCGCAGCGCTCGCGCCAGCGGGTCGCAGTGCTGTTCCTGGACCTCGACAACTTCAAGAACATCAACGACTCGCTCGGGCACGACGCCGGCGACCGCCTGCTGCAGGCCGCCGCCCAGCGCCTCGTCAAGTCGACGCGGCCCTCTGACACGGTCGCCCGGCTCGGCGGCGACGAGTTCGCGATCCTGCTCGAGGGCATCAGCGAGTCGGCCGACGTCGAGCGCGTCGCCGCGACGATCACGCGCTCCTTCGACGAGCCGCTGCAGCTCGACGGCATCGACACCTGGATGGCCGCGAGCATCGGCATCGCCTTCTCGCAGCCGGGGGACGACACCGAGCAGCTGCTGCGCAACGCCGACATCGCGATGTACAACGCCAAGGCCGCCGGCAAGGCGCGCTTCGTCGTGTTCCAGCCGCGCATGCAGGAGCAGCTGCGCGAACGCCTGCGCCTCGAGGAGGACATCACCCTGGCGCTGGAACGCGGCGAGTTCTTCCTCGAGTACCAGCCGGTCATCGACCTCGCACGACGCGAGTTGCTCGGCGTCGAGGCGCTGGTGCGGTGGAACCACCCCGATCAGGGCCTCGTGATGCCTGGCGCGTTCATCTCCGCGGCCGAGGAATCAGGCCAGATCATCGAGCTCGGCCGCTGGGTGCTCACGGAGGCCTGCCGCGCAGTCAAGGAATGGCGCGACTCGGTCGCCGCCGGCGAAGGGCTCCGGGTCGCGATCAACGTTTCCGGCCGTCACCTGCAGCACGCGGACCTGGTGGCGGACGTCCGCGCCGCGCTCGATGCCTCGGGGCTCGAACCGGAAAACCTCGTCATCGAGCTCACCGAGAGCACGATCATGCACAACACCGAGGTCAACCTCGAGCGCTTCCGCGAGCTGAAGTCGCTCGGCGTGCGGCTCGCGATCGACGACTTCGGGATGGGCTACTCGTCGCTCTCATATCTCCACCGCTTCCCGATCGACATCCTCAAGATCGACCGTTCCTTCGTCGGCCGCCTGACTGAGCAGGATGACGGGCCGGAGCTCGCGCGCGCGGTGGTGATGCTCGGTGAAACGCTCGGTCTCGAGACCGTGGCCGAGGGCGTCGAGCACGAGGAGCAGGTGGCAAAGCTCCTGGAACTCGGCTGCGTCGCTGCACAGGGATTCCTGTTCGCCCGCTCGGCCTCGCTCAAGGACGTCGCGGCGATGTCGTTCGCGACGCGCCGGGCGGAACTGCGGAACGCGCAGGCGCTCGGCGACCGCCTTACGGCGACGGGCCGCTTCAACGTCGGGAACGTGAAGACGCGTTCGGTCGCTTAGGGGACTGTCCCCTCCATCTCCCAGGCGACCTCGCCGCCGATCACGGTCATCACGGCCTCGGAGCGCGGGATTTCCGCCTCCGGAACCTTCATCCAGTCCGCGGAAAACACGCTGAAGTCGGCGAGCTTGCCGGGCTCGATGCTGCCGCGGTCGCGCTCCTCGAAGGCGGCATAGGCTGCGTTGCGCGTCAGGATCGCGAGCGCCTCCTCGCGCGTCAGGCGCTGGTCGAGTCCCCAGTCGGGCCCTGCAAAGCCCTCGAGCGTGCGGCGCGCGATGGCCGCATAGAACTCGACGCGCGGGTCGCCCGCCTCGACCGGCGCATCCGTGCCGCCGGCAACCTTCGCGCCGGCATCGAGGAACTTCCGCCAGGCGTAAGCGCCGCCGATTCGGTCAGGCCCGAGCCGCGCCGGCGCGAACAGCATGTCGCTGATGGCGTGCGAGGTCTGCATCGAGGCGATGACGCCGAGCTTCGCGAAGCGCGGGATGTCGGCGTCGGCGACAACCTGGGCGTGCTCGATGCGGAAGCGCGGATCCGCGACGGGACGATCGGCGGCAGGCACCGTGGCGAAAGCCTTCTCGTACTGGTCGAGTGCGACGCGGTTGCCGCGGTCGCCGATGGCATGGGTCTCGACCTGGATTCCGCGGCGCAAGCCGGCGACCGCAATGCGCAGGATCTCCTCGGGCGGCGTCACGTAGAGGCCGCGGTTTCCCGGCGCATCGCTGTACGGCGCATCGAGCGCCGCGCCGCGGCTCCCGAGCGCGCCGTCCATGTAGAGCTTGATCGCCCGCACCGTGAGCCTCGGGTCGCAGCTTCGGTAGGCGCGCCCTGCCGCGAGCAGCTTCTCGGCGTCGGCGGAGGGCCCGCCGATCGCGACGTAGACGCGAAGCCGGATGCGACCGGCGGCGTAAAGCCGGCAAAGCTGCTCCACTTCGCGGAAAGTCGCGCCCGCCTCCTGCAGTTCCGTCCAGCCGAGCTTCACGTAGTGCGCGGCGCCCGCCTCGAGGAAGCGCGCGACCTCCTCGTCC
>DATMEC010000295.1:0-9493 GCA_035557125.1 Steroidobacteraceae bacterium | reverse complement strand
TTCCTGAGCGCCTTGTTGATCGCCTCGACATTGTCCTGACTGCGGGTCAGCGCAATCATCGGGACCGCGGCAATGGACTTCAAGTCAGGCTCCGGAGGCGTCCTGCCTGGGATGGCCGCCGGATAGTAACACCTTGAAAACGCCGAATTTCGCGACCCGCGTCATGCTCCCGCACGGGGTGGTGGCCCCCGCAGGCAGCGGCTATGATACGCGCCCTTTCAGGCCTTCCCGCCCGGCCGCCCCGGGCATCCATGGCGACATCCGATGTCCAGCTACAACACCAGTGAATTCCGCTCCGGCCTGAAAATCCTGCTCGACAAAGACCCGTACTCGATCGTCGAGAACGAGTTCGTGAAGCCCGGCAAGGGCCAGGCCTTCAACCGCGTGCGGATCAAAAACCTGCGCAACGGCCGGGTCATCGAGCGCACGTTCAAGTCCGGCGATTCGGTCGAGGCCGCGGACGTCGTCGACGTCGACATGCAATACCTCTACAGCGACGGCCAGTTCTGGCACTTCATGCAGCAGGAATCTTTCGAGCAATTCGCGGCGGGAGAGACCGCCGTCGGCGACGCTGCGCAGTGGCTCAAGGAAGGCACTGTCTGCATCATCACGCTGTGGAACGGCCAACCGCTCACGGTTACGCCGCCGGCCCACGTCGAGCTCAAGATCGTCGAGACCGATCCCGGGATGCGTGGTGACACCGTCACGGGAGGTACCAAGGTCGCCAAGCTCGAAACCGGCGCCGTGGTGAAGGTGCCGCTGTTCCTCAACCGGGGCGAAGTCGTCAAGGTCGATACGCGCAGCGCTGCGTATATCGCGCGGGCGAAGTAGGCGGCACGTCGTTGGAGGGGACAGTCCCCTTCAGCGAAAAGTTTTCCCAACGTCAGTGAAGGCACGGCGCTGAAGGGGACAGTCCCCATCAGTAGCCGTCGATACCCGCGAGTTTCCAGTTGCAGGCGGCGACGATTTTTTCCGCAAGCGCCTCGAGCAAGCGTGCGTCGGCCGGCGTGAAGCGGTCGAAGCGCGGGCTGTCGAGGTCGAGCACGCCGATCAGTCGGTCGCCGTCGACGAGCGGCACGACAATCTCCGAGTTCGACGCCGAGTCGCAGGCGATGTGACCGGCGAACCGGTGAACGTCCGGCACGACCAGCGTCGCGCGGCTCGAGGCCGCCGTGCCGCAGACGCCCTGGCCGAGCGGGATGCGCACGCAGGCGACGCGCCCCTGGAAGGGGCCGACCACGAGTCCGCCACCGCGCAGGAAATAGAAACCGGCCCAGTTGAGGTCCGGCAGCCGCTCGAACACGAGTGCCGCTGCATTGGCGGCGTTCGCCCACGGATCGCGCTCGCCGGCAAAGGCGCCGGACGCAAGCGCAATCAGGTCGGCCGATTCATCGTGTAACGCCTGCATGGGGCCTCCTCAGGCTCGTGCCGCCGGGAACGCCATCGCGGCGTCGAGTGCCGGCAGGCGCCAGGCCGCCATCACCAGCCGGTCGAAGCCGAGCGCGACGCCCGCGCAATCCGGCAGCCCGTGCGCGAGTGCAGAGAGCAGGTTCTCGTCGAGCGGATTCTGCGCCTGCCCGCGCAGTGCGCGCTGCGCAAGGTCCCGCTCGAAGCGCAGCCGCTGCTCGGCGGCGTCGCCGAGCTCGCGGAACCCGTTCGCGAGTTCGAGGCCGTCGACGTACAGTTCGAAGCGCTCCGCCACTACCGCGCCGTCCTGTTCCGTGCGCAGCCGGGCGAGCGCCGCCTGGGAGGCCGGGTAGTCCTCGATGAACAGCGGAGCGTCGTGGCCGAGCTCCGGCCCGACCACCGAGCCCATCAAAAGGTCGAGCCAGGCGTCGCGGTCCCAGTCCCCGGTCGCGGCCGGCTCGATCCCGCGCCCCGCCAGCGCCGCGCGGATCTCGCCGGTTTCCGCGGCGCGGCAGTCGATACCGGTCGAATCGCGGATCACGTCGCGGTACGAGCGGGATCGCGCCGGCGCGAAATCGCGGACCTCGGCGCAGGCGACGCGCAGGACGCGGTCCACGTCGTGCTGCATCTCGGCCATGCCGAAATCCAGCCGGTACCACTCGATCATGGTGAACTCGGGATTGTGCAGGCGGCCGGACTCGCCGTCGCGAAACACGGGACAGACCTGGTAACAGTCGCCGAAGCCGGCCGCGAGCAGGCGCTTCATCGCGTACTCGGGCGAAGTCTGCAGGAAGCGCCGCGGGCCGCGCGCCGGCGCCGCCACGATCGATTCGATCTGCGGGTCGCTCACCGCGGACGCCGACAGCACGGGTGTCTGGACCTCGCGCACTTCCTGCGCTGCAAAGTACGAGCGGATGCGCGCCAGCATCGCCGCCCGCCCGTGCAGCACGTCGATGGACGCAGCGGGACGCCAGCCGGAGCCGTTCATCGCGGCTGGCCGATCGGCTCGCCGACGCGCACGGCGCGGCCCGCGACGATGCCGACATCGAGCGCCGGCCCCTGCGGCGCGAACAGCACGACCACGGTCGATCCCATGTTGAACCAGCCGAGCTCGGCGCCGCGGTCGAGCGCGATGATCGGGTCGCGGCAAGGCAGGTCGCGCGGCTTGCGCCGTCCCTCGGCACGGATCCGCCCGGCCCAGGCCAGGCTCATGCTGCCGACGAACAGCGCGCCGACCAGTACGACGGCGAGCGGCCCGACCGGCGTGTCGAAGACGCAGGCGATGCGCTCGTTGCGGGTAAACAGTCCCGGCACGCTGACCGCGGTCGTCGCATTGACGCTGAACAGGTCGCCCGGAACGAAGCGCGCGCTGCGCAGCGTCCCTGCGAGGGGCATGTGAACCCGATGGTAGTTGTGGGGCGCGAGATAGATCGTCGCGAAGTCGCCGCCCGCGAACTCCGCCGCCAGCCGGGCGTCGCCGCCCAGCAGTTCGGTGGCCGAGTAGTCGATGCCCTTCGCCTGCAGCAGCGTGTCGCCGGCGATGCGCCCTGCCTGGCTCACCGTGCCGTCGGCCGGGCACAGCGCCGCGCGCGGGTCCGCGTCGAAGCTTCGCGTGCCGGCGCGCAACCGGCGCGTAAAGAAATCGTTGAAGCTCGCGTAGCGGTCCACCTCCGGCTGGGCCGCCTCGGCGAGATCGACCGGATACCGCGAGAGGAACGCGCGGATCAGCCCGGCGCGCAGGAACCCGATCCGCGACTCGGCGATCCAGCCGACGATGCGGGACAGCAGGTGCTGCGGAAGCAGGTACTGCATCCCGATGAAGGCGCGATCTCCGAGGCTTTCGCCGCTCACCCTGCGTCCTTCATCGCACTGCGACGATGCGCCGGTAGTCGCGCTCGATCGCCCCGGCCTCGTGCGGCGTGTTGAAGAGCGCCGCGAACCGTCCCTCGGGATCGACGAGGAAGATCGCGGCCGTGTGGTCGACCGCATAGTTGCCGTCCGCGGCGGGGGATCCGACGAAGACGGCGACGCCGAGCGCTTGCGTCAAGGACTCGATGGCGCCGGGGCTGCCGGTCACGCCGGTGAACGACGGGTCGAAGTGTGCGACGTATTGCGCCAGCACCGGCGGTGTGTCGCGGCCCGGATCGACGCTCACGAGAACGACGCCCGGCTGGTCCGGCTCCGGCAGGTCGGCTAGCATCCTGCGCACCTGCGCGAGCGTGGCGAGCGTCGTCGGACAGACATCAGGGCAGTTTACGAACCCGAAGAAGAGAAACGTCCAGTGCCCGCGCAGGCGCTGCGCCCCGAATGGAGCGCCCGCCTGGTCGATGAGCTCGAGAGCGGGGAGGGCGCGCGGTTCGGCAAACAGGGTCGCACGTTCGAGCTGCGGCGGGGGCGCTGCCCGGTTCGTGACGAGATGCGCGACGAGACCGCCAGCCACGACACCCGCGATCACCACCATTGCAATGTGGGCGCGTTTCATGGCGTGAAGTATCCCATGGCCGCGCGCGGCTCGTGCACGCCCGGTTAGACTGCCCGCGATGACGAAGAAGCCCCGTGCCGGCGTAAGGCCGCCTGCAAACGTCGGCACGCTCCTCGACCGGGCCGCAGCTCGACTCGCGAAAGCCCGGCTGCACTATGGGCATGGGACGGACTGCCCGCGTGACGACGCGGCGGCGCTCGTCTTCCACGCGCTCGGCCTCGCGCACGAATCCGCGCCGGGGAGCTACCGGCTGCCGGTTTCGGCGCAAGACGGGTGCCGCGTCGATGCACTCGTCGAGCGGCGCATCCGCGAGCGCCTCCCATCGGCCTACCTGACGGGCGTCAGCTGGTTTGCCGGTCACGAAATACGCGTGACGCCGGACGTCCTCGTGCCACGCTCGCCGATCGCGGAACTGTGCCTCGCGGGCTTTGCGCCCTGGATTGACCCCGCGCGAGTGGGCCGCGTGCTCGACATCGGCACCGGTTCTGGATGCATCGCGATCGCGGCCGCGCACGCGTTGCCGCGAGCCCGCGTCGATGCGACCGACGTCTCGGCCGCCGCCCGCGCGGTTGCGCGCGGCAACCTTCGCCGCCACCGGCTCGGCCGCCGCGTGCGCGTCGTCGCCGCCGACGTGTATGACGGTCTCGGAGGCAGACGTTACGATGTCATCGTGAGCAATCCTCCGTACGTCCCGGCCACCGAGATGCGCCGGCTGCCGCGAGAACACCGTGCCGAACCCTCGACCTCGCTGCGTGCCGCGCGCCAGGGACTCGCCATCATCGAGCGCATCGTGGCGGGCGCCCGGCGCCACTTGACACGCCAGGGCATCCTCGTCGTCGAGGCCGGAAACTCGGCAGGCCGCGTGCGGCGGCGGTTTCCCGGATTGCCGCTGGTGTGGCTCGAGTTCGAGCATGGGTTCTCCGAGGTTTTCCTGCTGCGCGCCGCGGACTTGCCGGGCTAGGAGACTTGCGATGTCGGGCAACACGATCGGGCGCTCGTTCTGCGTCACGACTTTCGGCGAGAGCCACGGCCCGGCAATCGGCGCGGTCGTGGACGGCTGTCCGCCCGGGCTGGAGCTGTCGGAGGCCGACATCCAGGCCGACCTGGAAGCGAGGCGCACCGGCACGTCGCAATTCACGAGCCAGCGCCGCGAACCGGATCGCGTCAGGATCCTCTCGGGCGTGTTCGAGGGCCGTACGACCGGTACCGCGATCGGGCTCATGGTGGACAATGTGGATGCGCGCGAGCGCGACTACGAGAAGACCAAAGACCGGTTCCGTCCCGGCCACGCGGACTACGCGTACCTCCAGAAGTACGGCATGCGCGACCATCGCGGCGGCGGCCGCGCCTCGGCGCGCATCACGGTCGCGACCGTCGCGGCAAGCGCGATCGCGCGCAAGTGGCTGCGCGATCGGCTCGGCCTCACGGTCGCAGGCTTCGTCTCGCAGGTCGGCATCCACCGGCTCGACTGCGTGGATGCCGATGCGGCACGCGGCAATCCGTTCTTCTGCGCCGACCCGGACAAGCTGCCGTTGCTCGAGTCGTACATCACGGAGCTGCGGCGCGCGGGCGACTCCGTCGGTGCGCGCGTGACCGTCCGGGCCCGCGGGGTCCCCCCGGGCCTCGGCGAACCGATGTTCGACCGGCTGGATGCCGACGTCGCCCACGCGATGATGGGCATCAACGCGGCAAAGGCTGTCGAGATCGGGGACGGCGTCGCAGTGGCCGGCCAGCGCGGCACGGAGCATCGCGACGAGTTGACGCCGGACGGCTTTGCCTCGAACCACGGCGGCGGCACGCTCGGCGGCATCAGTTCGGGCCAGGACCTCCTGGTCCACGTGGCGTTCAAGCCGACTTCGAGCATTCCGACGCCAGGCCAGACAATCGACACGGCGGGGCGGCCGGCCGAGATCGCGACCACCGGGCGCCACGATCCGTGCGTCGGGTTCCGCGCCGTTCCGATCGTGGAGGCGATGTTGTTGCTGGTCCTCATGGACCATGTCCTGCGCCACCGCGGACAATGCGCCGACGTCGCACCCGGCACCCCCGTTATAGCGTGACGCGGGCCAAGATTTTGGTAAATACGGCGTGTAAGCTATAGTCCCAATGGATCAGGGACTTGTGACCAGTTTCACACCTATTTCGCAAGCTCGCGCCCCACTCTGCGGCGGCCGCGGCCTTTGGGGAGTCATGATGAGCGGTAAATTGCGCGTTTTCATTTCCGCGATATTGCTGACGCCGGCGGCGGCCTTCGGCCTCGGGCTCGGCGAGATTCGCCTGAACTCGTCGCTCAACGAGCCGCTGTCCGCCGAGATCGACCTGGTTGCGGCGACACCCGAAGAGCTCTCGACGCTCAACGCCGAGCTCGCGTCCACGGAAGTCTTCTCTCGATACGGCCTCGACCGCCCGGCGTGGCTCAGCTCGCTCGAATTCAGCGTCGGCCGCGGAGAGGATGGGCGCTCGGTGCTGCTCGTGCGTTCGCGCGACGCGATCAGCGAGCCGTTCGTTTCGTTCCTGATCGACGTGAACTGGCCGCGAGGCCGCTTGCTGCGCGAATACACCGTGCTGCTCGACCCGCCGGCGATGCTGGCGCCGGGCGATAGCCCGGCTGCAGCGCCGATAGCCGCCGCGACCACCGCCCAGCAGCCTGCGGCGCCAGCACCCGCGCCAGCTCCCGCGGCAGCGCCGACGCCGGCAACGCCGCAGGCAGAGGAGACGGCACCTGCCGCGCCCGTGACGACCGGGGAATCGAGCTACCAGGTCGCTCGGGGCGACACGCTCTACGGCATCGCAGCCGGCATCTCGGGCGGCGGCCGCCCGGAGATCCAGCGCACGATGATCGCGCTCTTCCGCGCGAACCCCGAAGCATTCACCAGCAACATCAACCTGTTGCGCGCCGGGGCGATCCTGCGCGTGCCGGCCTCGGACGAGATCGCCGGGGTTTCCACGGCCGAGGCGGCCAGCGAAGTGAGCCAGCAGAACACGGCCTGGCGCGCGGCCGGTGGCGGCCAGGACTCCGGCCGGCTGAAGCTCGTGACGCCGCCGGTTGAGGAGACCGGGCCTGCCGCGGCAGCCGAGCCGAGCGGACAGGCCGAGTCGCAGATCGAATCCCTCGAGAAAGGCATTTCCGAACAGCAGCGCCTGCTCGAACTCCAGAACCAGGAACTCGCCGATCTGCAAAGGAAGCTGGCCGAGGCGCGCGCGGCGGAGTCGCAGGCAGCCCAGCCCGCCCCGACACCTGCGCAGCCCGAGCCTGCCGCGCCGATCGACGAGTCGCCGGTGGCACCGGAAGACGACGTGGCGGAGCCGGCCACACCGCCGCCGGCCGAACCGACGCCAGCGCCTGCGGAGCCGAAGCCGGCGCCCGAGGCCGACACCGGGCCTTCGTTCCTCGAGCGGCTGACCGACAACTGGATGATGTTGCTCGGTGCGGCAGCGCTGCTGATCCTGGGCCTGCTGGGCTTCAGCTACTACCGCAGGCGCCGGGAAGAAGACGTCGACGGCGCGCTCAAGGGTTTCGACATGCCGGCGACGGCGCCGGTGCCGACGGAGACCATGCGGCTGCGGGCCCTCGCGACCGGCGAGAGGACGGCCGAAATGCCGCGCCCGGCGGTGTTCGACGACCGGGACGATGATGACGACGGGGACTTCGTCGTCGAAGAGCGGCCTGTCGCCCGTCCGAAGACCGAGGCACCGCGAAGCGTCCCCGGACACGAGGAAACGATCAGCACCGAAGCGGCGCTCGATCTCGACCAGGCGGACCCGCTCGCCGAAGCCGACTTCCACATGGCCTATGGCCTCTACGACCAGGCTGTCGACCTGGTGCGCATGGCGCTCACGAAGGAGCCCCAGCGCCACGACCTCAAGCTGAAGCTCGCCGAGATCCACTTCGTGGCGGGCGACACCAACCAGTTCCTGACCGTGGCCCGCGAGCTCAAGAAGCAGCTCGGGCCGGGCGCTGACTGGGACCGCATCGTCATCATGGGGCGCCAGCTCGCACCGGACGAATCGATCTTCGCCGGCGCGGTACATGATGCCGGCGTCGATCTTTCGCTCGAGGGCGGCGACAGCCTCGTCGACCTCGACCTGCTCTCGACGCCGGAAGGCGACGAGGGGCTCGACATCGACCTCGGCAATGTGGCGGCGGCCTCCTCCGACGCGGAACCGACGGGCGAGAACACGGCGATTGAGTTTGACCTGGGCGAAAGCACCGGGACCTTCAGCACGACGCAGAAGATCAGCGGCAGTGGCGTCGGTGGCACGGTCGAGATGCCGACGCTCGAGCTGCCCTCGTCGGACACGCCGACCGTCGAGACGCCTGCACTCAAGGCGAGCCAGGCCGCGCGCGACCGCATGCAGCCGCCGACCTCCGATTCGACCGCCGAAATGGCGATCGACGACCTCGGCCTCGACCTCGGCAACCTCGACAACCTGCCGGACATCGACGACGCCACGGCGATCGCGACGGGCGTAGACGACGACCTCACGCAGATCGCGGAGCGTAATGAGGCGACGACGGTCCTGAAGCGAAATGGCGAGGACGACGGTACGGCCCTGATGCCGCGCGACGGCGGGGAGACTGCCGTCCTGCCGCCGATCGACTTCGGCGAAATCGACCTCGACATCGGCGAGGCGACCGACGGGTCCGACGATTCACCGACCGTGCGCGACACTGCGATTGCGACCGGGCAGCTGCCGCAGCTCGAGCCGGTCACGATGAGTGAAGTCGGCACGAAGCTCGACCTCGCGCGCGCGTACATGGACATGGGCGATCCTGACGGCGCCCGCAACATCCTGCAGGAGGTTCTGTCCGAAGGAAGCGCCTCGCAGAAGCAGGAGGCGCGTCGCCTGATCGATACCCTGCCGGGGGCGTGAGCAAGACCGGGCCGACGCGACGACTGGCCGTCGGCATCGAGTACGACGGCACCCGTTTCGCCGGCTGGCAGAACCAGCCGGGCCTGCTGACCGTCCAGGACGCCGTGCAGAAGGCGCTGTCGGCAGTCGCCGACCATCCCGTCACCGTCACCGCCGCCGGCCGCACCGACGCCGGCGTCCATGCCTGTGCCCAGGTGGCGCATTTCGACACGCAAGCCGAGCGGCCGATCCGCGGCTGGGTGCTGGGCGCCAACAGCCACCTGCCGCCAGACATCGCTATCTGCTGGGCGATGGACGTCGAACGCAGCTTTCATGCCCGCCACACCGCCCAGGGCCGCAGTTATCGTTACTGCATGCTGCGCCGCGCCACGCGCCCGGCGATCCTGCGGGACCGCGTCTGCTGGATCCGCTCGCCGCTCGACGTCGACGCGATGCACGAGGGCGCCCAGGCGCTCGTCGGCGAGCACGACTTCACCTCGTTTCGCGCGGTGGAGTGCCAATCAACCACCGCGATGCGCCACGTGGACGCCATCTCGGTCCGGGGCGACGGGCCGCTCGTCGTGATCGAGATCAGTGCCAACGCCTACCTGCACCACATGGTCAGGAACATCTCCGGGTCGCTGCTCATGGTGGGTGCGGGTGAGCGGCCGCCGGGCTGGATCGCCGAGACCCTGGCGGCGCGCGACCGCACGCGCGCGGGCATCACGGCTCCGCCGGGCGGCCTGTACC
>DATMEC010000294.1:0-3375 GCA_035557125.1 Steroidobacteraceae bacterium | reverse complement strand
CGAGATCACCTACGGACTCGAGCGCCTCGCGATGTACCTGCAGGGCGTCGAGAGCGTCTACGACCTCGTCTGGGCCGACGGCCCGCAGGGCCGCGTGACTTACGGCGACGTCTATCGCCAGAACGAGGTCGAGCAGTCCGCATTCAATTTCGAGCACGCGGACACGGCGTCGCTGTTCGCCGAGTTCGACCAGCGCGAAAAGAACTGCAAAGCGTTGCTCGAGGTGCCGCTGCCGCTGCCGGCGTACGAGCAGACGCTGAAGGCCTCGCACGTGTTCAACCTGCTCGACGCCCGCAAAGCGATCAGCGTCACCGAGCGGCAGCGCTACATCCTGCGCGTGCGCGCCCTCGCCCGTGCTGTCGCCGGCTCTTACTACGCGAGCCGCGAAGCGGTCGGCTTCCCGCTACTGCAAAAGGGGACGGTCCCCTCCGACACCGTCCGCATGAAGAAGCAATGAACCGCCACGACTTCCTCGTCGAGATCGGCGCGGAGGAAATGCCGCCGAGGAGCCTGCCTGCCCTCGGCACGTCCTTCCGCGACGGCGTCGTCGCCGGGCTCAAGGCCGCGGGCCTCTCATACGCCACCGCCCAGGCCTACTTCACGCCGCGCCGCCTCGCGGTGAAGGTGACGAAGCTCCTCGACCGCCAGCCGGAGCAGCGGGTCGAGCGTCGGGGCCCGCCCGTATCGGCCGCGTTCGATGTGGCCGGCAAGCCGACCCGCGCCGCAACCGCCTTTGCCGAGTCCTGCGGCGTGAAAGTGGACGAGCTCACCCGCCTCAACGACAACAAGGGCGAATTCCTCTTCTGCCGCACGACCCGTGCCGGCGAACCCACCGCCCGGCTCCTGCCGGGCATCGTCGAGGCCGCGCTCGATGCGCTCCCGATCGCGCGGCGCATGCGCTGGGGAGCCGGGACCGCGCAGTTCGTCCGGCCGGTGCACTGGGTCGTCATGCTGCACGGCGAGCAGGTCGTCGATGGGCAGGTGCTCGGCATCCCCGCCGGCAGGATGACCCGCGGCCATCGCTTTCACGCGCGCAAGCCGATCGCGCTGCGCTCGCCCGGTGGCTACCTGGCCGCCCTCGAGAAAGGCCACGTGCGCGCCGACTTCGACGCGCGGCGCGAACGCATCCGCGCGGGTGCCGTCGCCGCGGCAGAGGCAGAGGGCGGCGAGGCCGTCATCGATCCGGCCGTGCTCGACGAGGTGACCGCGCTCACCGAATGGCCGGTGCCGCTCGTGGGCGGGTTCGAGCCGCGATTCCTGGAGCTGCCGCCCGAGGTACTGGTTGCGACCCTGCAGGACCATCAGCGCTACTTCCCGGTGCGCGGAGAAGACGGAAAGCTGATGCCCCGCTTCATCGCGGTCGCGAACCTCGACAGTAAGGACCCGGACCAGGTACGGGCCGGCAACGAGCGGGTGGTGCGCCCGCGGCTCGCCGACGCCGCGTTTTTCTACGCGGCCGACCGCAAGGAAACCCTGGATTCGCGCCGCGCGGCGCTCGGGGCGGTCACTTTCCAGGCCCAGCTCGGCTCGCTCGCCGACAAGTCGGCCCGGGTCACGGCCCTCGCCGGCCAGATCGCGCGCGTCGCGGGGCAGGACCCGGCACCGGCGCAACGCGCAGCAGAACTCGCCAAGTGCGACCTCCTGACCGCCATGGTCGGTGAGTTCCCGGAATTGCAGGGCGTGATGGGCCGTTACTACGCGCTCCAGGACGGGGAGGCCTCGGAGGTCGCGGCCGCGCTATCCGAGCAATACATGCCGCGCTTTGCCGGTGACGCCCTGCCGTCGACCGGCGCCGGCCTCTCGCTCGCCATCGCGGACAAGCTCGACACCCTGGTCGGCATCTTCGCCATCGGGCAGAAGCCCACGGGCGCCAAGGACCCGTATGGCCTGCGCCGCTCTGCGCTCGGCGTGTTGCGGATCCTGATCGAGACCGGCATTGCGCTCGACCTGCGTGAGCTGATCCGCAGCGCGCTCGACTCGGTGACGGTCGATGTCGTCCGGCTCGGCGGCAAGCCACCCGCGGATGGTCTCGCCGACGAGATCTACGGCTACATGATGGAACGCCTGCGCGCCTGGTATCTCGAGAGCGGCCGCGGCGTCACCACCGAGATGTTCGACGCGGTCCTCGACACCCGACCCGCCTCGCCGCTCGACTTCGACGATCGGCTGCGGGCGCTCGCGTCGTTCCTGAAACTCCCCGACTCCGCCGGGCTCACGGCCGCCAACAAGCGCATCGCCAACATCCTCAGGAAGGCGGGCGAGCAGCCAAGCCCGCGGGTCGATCCGGGCCTGCTCGCCGACGCCGAGGAGCGCAAGCTCGCGGCCGAAGTCGAGGCGCTTCGTCAGGACGTCGAGCGTCTCGTCACTGCGCGCCGCTACGAGGAAGCGCTCACGCGCCTGGCGTCGCTGCGCGGCCCGGTTGACGCGTTCTTCGACAAGGTCCTCGTCATGGCGGAGGACGTGCGCGTGCGCGCGAACCGGCTCGCGTTACTCGCGGCGCTGCAGCGCCTGTTCCTGCACATCGCCAACCTGTCCCGTCTGCCGGGCTGAAAGCCGCGACTGCCGGATGCCTCAGAACATCCCCGCGTGGCGCAAGGTACCGGCCGTGCAGTGGATTCTGTCGCTGGCCTACACGACGTTGCTTTTTCTCGATTCAGTCGTCTTCGGATTCGCGATCGTGCTGTTCGGATGGCTGCCGTTTCCGGCTCTCTACAAGTTCGCGCGCGCCTGGGCCGGCACGAATCTCTGGCTCGCGAAAACACTGTGCGGTCTCGACTGGACCGTCGAGGGCCGCGAGCACATCCCGCGCGAGGGTGCGCACGTGTCGATGTGGAAGCACACCTCCACCTGGGAAACGATGGCGCAGATGGTCGTGTTCCCGCCGCAGGCCTGGGTGCTCAAGCGCGAGATCCTCTGGATCCCGCTGGTGGGCTGGGCGTGCTGGATGCTGAAGTGCATCGCCATCGACCGCGGCGCCGGACATCGCGCCGTGAACCAGGTGCTCGACCAGGGACGCGAACGTCTGGCTGCCGGCATCTGGGTCCTGGTCTTTCCGGAGGGCACGCGCATGGCGGCCGGCGAGACGCGCAAGTACGGCGTTTCAGGCAGCCTCCTCGCGTCGCAGGCAGGCGTCAAGATCGTGCCGGTCGCGCACAACGCGGGCGACCTCTGGCCGCGGCGCGGGCTCGTGAAGAAGCCCGGTCTCGTGCGCGTCGTCATCGGACCGCCGGTCAAGGCGGCCGGGCGGGACGCGCGCGAGCTCAACGCGGAGGTTCAGGCCTGGATCGAGGGGACGATGCGCGAGCTGCGCGGCGACTAGACGTCGAGGTTGGTGACGTACAGCGCGTTCTTCTCGATGAACTCGCGCCTCGGCTC
>DATMEC010000293.1:0-4575 GCA_035557125.1 Steroidobacteraceae bacterium | reverse complement strand
CAGGCCGTGGCACTTAAGGCTTTCCGCAACGAGGCGGACCTGCACAATACTGCCGCTAAGCCAGGCCCCTGGGTTTTTCACATTAGGGTCGAGAGGTTTCCGGACCCGAATCGAACACCGCAGGCGGCGCCAAACCGTCGGTGCTCGCGCAAACGGCGCGAGCTGCCATTCATTCAGTTGCCGAGCGCGTGGCTGCGCGTCAGCGCGGATTCCACGCGCTCGCGCATCGCCTTGAGCCGCAGCGTGAGGTCGTTCTCGACGCCCTCGTCATGGCCGCGCGTCTTGAGCAGCTCGTTGACGATGTTGAGCGCGGCCATCACGGCGATGCGGTCGAGGCCGATGACCTTGCCGCTGTCGCGGATCTCCCGCATCTTGCGGTTGAGATATTCCGCGGAGTCGAGCAGTGCCGGGCGCTCCTCGGGCGGGCAGGCGACGTGGTACTCCTTCTCGAGGATCTTCACGCTCATGCGGCTCGGGTCGGGGTTCATGCGCCGCTCTCCATCGCCTTCAGCCGGCCGATCATCGCCTCGACGCGGGCCCTCACCTGCTCGTTCTTCTGCATCAGCGTGGCCCGCTCCGCGGAGAGCGTGTCCTGGCGCTGGCGCAGCGCGCGGTTCTCTTCCTTCATCTGGGCGACCACGCCGACCAGCTCGTCGAGACGGCGCTCGAGCCGCTTGAACTCGCGTTCGAGGCCGGGTTTGCTGGGCTCGTCCATACGGTCCTTATGCTGCCACGGTGCGTGGATAACTGCTACCTTGCGCGCGATGACCCATCCGGATCTGCAGGCCGCCCTCGCGCGCGTGAACGTGACGGTCGATGCCCCTGAGGCTCACGGCTGGTTGACCGGCACCCTGTGCGCGCGCACCGGCTACACCGCGTCCGAATGGCTCGCGGATCTTGCTGCCGATTCCGGCGGCGCGGCGGCGGAGCCGGACCCCGCGCTCGCCGGCGTGCCCGCCGAGACGCTGGCGGCCCTGCGCTCTGACGCGTTCGAGTTCGAACCGCTCCTCCCGGACGAGGATGCGCCACTCGCCGATCGCGTCGCCGCGCTCGCCGCCTGGGCCGGTGGATTCCTATACGGCCTCGGCACGGGGGCGTCCGAGCAGTCGATCGCGGGGGCCGGCGACGTCGCCGAGTTCCTGCGCGACCTTGCCGAGATCGCGCGCGCCGAGCTCGAGCCGGGCAGCGGTGACGACGCCGATGAGGGCGATTTCACGGAGCTCGTCGAGTTCGTGCGCGCGGGCGCCCAGCTCACTTTCGACGAGCTCGCGGGGGCCGGGGCCGATGCGCGCGGATGAGTTCGCGAAGCGCCGCCGCCTGCAGATGCGGCACATGGGCCGCGACGCGATCGCAATCCTTCCGGCCACCCCGGTGCGGATACGCAACAACGACGTCGAGTACCACTACCGCCCCGACAGCGACTTCTATTACCTGACGGCCTTCGACGAGCCGGAGGCCGTCGCCGTGCTGATTCCCGGCCGGCCGCAGGGCGAGTTCCTGCTGTTCGTGCGCGACCGCGACCCGGCGCGCGAGGCCTGGGACGGGGCGCGGGCCGGCCCCGAGGGCGCAGTCGCCCGGTTCGGCGCCGACGACGCCTTCCCGATCGGCGACATCGACGAGATCCTGCCGGGCCTGATCGAACGCCGCTCGCGCGTGTTCTACACGATGGGCGCGCATCCCGAGTTCGACAAGCGGGTGATCGGTTGGGTCAACCGGCTGCGTTCCCAGGGCCGGCGCGGCATGCGCACGCCGCACGAGCTCGTGACGCTCGACCACTCCCTGCACGAGATGCGCCTCACCAAGAGCCGCTCCGAGCTCGCGACGATGCGCCGCTCCGCGCAGATCGCCTGCAGCGCGCACCGGCGCGCCGCCAGGGCGGCGCGGCCGGGCCGCATGGAGTACGAGGTGATGGCCGAGATCCTGCACGAGTTCCATCGTCGCCGCGCCGACATCTCCTACGCGCCGATCGTCGGCAGCGGGCCGAACAGCTGCGTGCTGCACTACCGGGCGAACAGCCGCCAGATGCAGGACGGCGAGCTGCTGCTGGTCGACGCGGGCTGCGAGTTCGACTATTACGCCTCCGACGTGACGCGCACGTTCCCCGTCGGGGGCCGTTACAGCCGCCGGCAGCGGGCCGTCTACGAGGTGGTGCTGGAAGCGCAGCGCGCCGCGATTGCGAAGGTCCGTGCCGGAGCGCACTGGAACGAGCCGCACGAGGCGGCGGTCCGCGCCATCACGCAGGGCCTCGTGCGCCTCGGGCTCCTGAAGGGACGATTGCCGAAGCTGATCAAGGACGGCGCCTACCGCCGCTTCTTCATGCACCGCGTCGGGCACTGGCTCGGCATGGACGTGCACGACGTCGGCGAGTACAAGGTCGGCGACCAGTGGCGGCTGCTCGAGCCCGGCATGGTCACCACCATCGAGCCCGGCATCTACATCGCGCCGGGCCGCAAGGACGTGCGCCGCGAATGGTGGGGCATCGGGGTGCGCATCGAGGACGACGTCGTCGTCACCGGCGGCAAGCCGGAGGTGCTGACCGCCGGGATGCCCACCGACCCCGACGACATCGAGCGCCTGATGGCGGCCGCGTGAGCGCGCCCGAGACCCGGCGCTGCGACGTTGTCATTGCGGGCGGTGGCATGGTGGGACTCTCGCTCGCTGCCGCGCTTGCGGACCTGCCGCTCGACGTCGTGGTCATCGAGCCGGTCGCGCCGGGGGCGGACGAGCAGCCGAGCTTCGACTCGCGCACGACGGCACTCTCGGCGGGCAGCCGGCGCGTCCTCGAGGGGGTCGGCGCCTGGGAGGCCGTCGCCGGGGGGGCGACGCCGATCCGGCGCATCCATGTGTCCGAGCGCGGCGCATTCGGCACCGCAATCCTGACGGCCGAGGAGCAGGGCGTCGCGTCGCTCGGCTACACCGTCGAGAACCGCCTCCTCGGCCAGTCGCTGCGCGCGCGCGTCGGCGCGCTGCAACGGATTTGCCACTGCCATGCGCGGGTCGCGACGCTGGCGGCATCCGCCGACGCGATTCGCATCCACGCCGACAGCGGCGAAGCGTACGACGCACGCCTCGTGGTCGCCGCAGACGGCGCGCAGTCGGCCGTACGCACCGCGCTCGGCGTTGGTGCGGGCATCTCGGACTATGGCCAGCATGCCGTCATTGCGCACGTCGACACGGCGCGCTTCCACGGCCACACCGCCTTCGAGCGCTTCATGCCGGAGGGGCCGGTTGCCGTGCTCCCGATCAGCGAGGGGCGCTCCGCCATCGTGTGGACGATGGCGCCCGACGCCGCGCGGCGCGCGCTTGGCCTCGACGATCGTACGTTCCTCGCCGAACTGCAGGCGGCGTTCGGCCACCGGCTCGGGCGCTTCACGCGCGTCGGCAAGCGGCAGGCCTATCCGCTCGCGCTCACGCGCGCCGAGCGCCTCACCGCGCCGCGCGCCGTGATCATCGGCAACGCCGCGCAGTCGCTGCACCCGGTCGCCGGGCAGGGCTTCAACCTCGCGCTGCGCGACGTCGCGCTGCTCGCGGAGCTGCTCGCGGATGCGGGCGCAGGCGACCCGGGCGACCCGGCGCTGCTCGCGCGCTATGCCGCGGAGCGAGCCCCGGACCGCGAGGCGGTCATCCGCTTCACCGACTCGCTGGTGCGTGGCTTCGGGCTGCCGCTCGCGCCGCTCAGGCGCGCGCGGGGCGGCGGTCTCCTGCTGTTCGACCTTCTGCGGCCGGTCAAACACGAGTTCGCGCGGCGCACGATGGGTCTCGCCGGACGCCAGCCGCGCCTGGTGCGGGGACTGCCGCTGCTGGACCGCCGGGCATGAAGCTCGACTTCGACGTCGTCGTGGTCGGCGGCGCCATGGCGGGTGCAGGCAGCGCGGCGCTCCTCGCCGCGACGCCTGCGACCTCCGGCCTTCGGGTCGCGCTCGTCGAGCCGCGGCCCGCAGCGGCGCCGGCGGCCGGCGCGCCGATCGACGTCCGTGTGTCCGCGCTTTCTCGCGCCTCGCAACACCTGCTCGAGCGCACGGGCGCCTGGCCCGCAGTCGCCGCGCGCGCCGCGGCCTACCGTCGCATGGTCGTCTGGGAAGAGCGCCAGGACGCCGCCGGCCCGGATGCCCTCGTATTCGACGCCGCCGAGCTCGGCGAGCCGGACCTCGGCCACATCGGCGAGAACCAGTCGATCCAGGCGGCGCTCACCGCGCGCGCCGAGACTCTCGGCGTCGTGCTGCTGCGCGCAGAGCTTGCGGCGCTCGAGACGGCGCGCGACGCGGTCCGCATCCGGCTCGCGGACGGGCGCGAGTTCCGGGCCGGGCTCGTTGTGGGTGCCGACGGGGCCGACTCGGCGGTGCGCCGCTCTGCCGGCATCGACACGCGTGGCTGGGACTACGGCCAGCGCGCCGTCGTCGCGCACCTCGATTGCAGGAAGCCGCATGGCGCGACCGTCTGGCAGCGCTTCCTCGACACTGGGCCGCTTGCGCTGCTGCCGCTCGCCGATGGGCGCGTCTCGCTCGTCTGGTCGACGCTGCCGGACGTCGCCGAGTCGCTCGTGCAGTGCCCCGATGCCGAGTTCGCGGAGCGCGT
>DATMEC010000292.1:0-4189 GCA_035557125.1 Steroidobacteraceae bacterium | reverse complement strand
ATAGAGGAGCGACGCCGTCGCGCAGATCACGGCCGCGACCGGGGGGCTCAGCACGAGCAGGAGGCCGACCTGCGGCAGGCGCTCCATGGAGGTGAGCCCGACCCAGGGCGAGGGAATCCCGAACTGGAACACGAACAGGTTGAAGGCGACGCACAGCGCGGCGACCCAGAGCGGCGGGAAATCCGTGGCGCCGGCGAGCGCTGCGGCCAGCCACGCGCCGGTCGCGACGGCAAGCAGCAGGCTGTAGATCGCGAGCGGGCGGTAGCGCGGGACCATGGGTGGAATTGTACGCGCCGGTCGGTGGCAATCCGGTGCGCATGTCGCGGCGTAGGACGGGCGGCGGAGATTGCCGAAATTGCAGTATTTACAACCTGTTGACAGCCCTTGTGTTATTGCAAGAATTGCAATATATTACCCTTCATGATGAGCCACCAGTTCAGGGACGGCAGGTGCAAGACCGGGCTGACGCAAGCGGAGGCCGCCGCCCGGCTGGGTATATCGCAGCCCTACCTCTCGCAATTGGAGAGGGGCCGGCGGCCGGTCACTCCGAAACACGCCCGGGCGGCTGCGGCTCTCTATCGCCTCCCCGCTACAGCATTGCCCGTGCCAGAAACCGCGCAGACAGGAGCATCGGTGAACCCAGCGAAACTGGCCCGGCAGCTGGCCGGCCTGGGATACCCCGGGTTCGCGCATCTGCACCCGGGTTGGAAGGCCAATCCAGCGGCTGTGGTCCTCGAGGCTTTGCTGCAACCAGAGCTGGAAGTCCGGCTGTCGGAAGCGCTGCCGTGGGTGTTGCTCACCTACCCGGATCTCGATTGGCCGTGGCTCGTCAGCCAATCGAAACTGCATGACGTACAGAACCGTCTCGGCTTCGTCGTCACGCTCGCGAGAGCCGTCGCTGCCCGCCACGCCGGCTTCTCGGACGCCGATGGCAAGCTCGCGGCGGCCGAACAGCAACTCGAGCGGGCACGGCTGGCCAGGGAAGACACGCTCGGTCGCGAATCGATGCCTTCGGCAGAACGCCGGTGGCTCGCCGAGAGCCGTACCGCCGTTGCCCGACACTGGAACATGCTGACGTCCTTGAGCGCCGAACAATTGTCCTATGCAGCGTGACGTACCACCGGGGCCGTGGCGATCATTCCTCGACGAGTTCGATCAACGCCTGACCGAGGTGATCGAAATGCATTGCATCGGCGGATTCGTGGTGTCGCTGCACTACGGCGTCGGCCGCCACACCTCCGATATCGATTTCCTTGCGGTAGTGCCGCGAACGCCTGCCGATAACCTCGAAGCGATCGCTGGCCAGGGATCAGCGCTGCATCGCAAGTACCGCCTGTACCTGCAGCACGTGACGATCGCAACAGCACCAGAGGGCTACGTGGATCGCCTCGAACGGATGTTCCCGTCGGCCGGCTGGAAGCGACTTACCCTCTTTGCAATGGAGGCGCACGACCTGGCGTTGTCAAAGCTCGAACGAAACGCGGAACGCGATCGCGATGATGTCATCCGCCTCGCCCGGGCCGGTCTGCTCAACGCAAGGACTCTGAAGACTCGCTATGAGGAAGAACTGCGGCCGTACCTGACGGGCAATGTCGAGTGGCACGACAAGACCGCGGAACTATGGCTTGAGATGTGCTGGCCGGCCGACGCTTGAGTCGGCAACAGATATATGTGCTCGTAATCGTCGTTCATCGAACGGAAGGAGTATGAAATGAGCACCGGTTTAGCGGCTGACCCCGGCCTTCAGGACCCTGGGCTCGTGACCAACGAGAATCTGGACATTCGCTTGGCGCTGCTTGATTCCAGGATCAAAAGCCTGGAAAGCGAGCTATTGCGTGCGGCGGCCAACACGCGTGAGTGCTTCTACTATCTGCTCGGCGCCATGCTCTTCAGCAGTTTCTGCATGTTGCTCGCCTTAAGATGACGTAACGAGTTAGCCGCGTAAGTTAGACGCCTGCTGATCGGCCTGCATTTCCCGGCCTGCTCAGAACTCGTACGCCAGCGCCGCCTCCACCCCGCCGATCAGCTCAGCCTTCACGAGCTGCTCGACCGCTCCCGCGACCTGCTCGGGCGTCAACGATTTCTGGAAGTGGTTCACGAGATAGTTGATGCGCATGCGGCTTCATGGCTTTACCCCACTGCCCAGCCGGCCCGTTCGCGTCATACTTGGGCCATGTTCCTGTACCGCGCGATTCTAGGTGAAAGCCGCACCGCGCAGGGCCTGCGGGCTCGCCTGCTGGTGCCGCTGGCAGCCGTCCTCCTCACCCTCTCCGCCTGCGGCGAGGGCGGCGGCATCCTCCTGACCCCCGGCGATGACGACGACGATGACCCGCCGCCGGCCGCCGACTGCACCGACACCACCTGCGGCGAGGTCCGGATCGCCCTGACCGACGCCGACGGAGACTTCCTCTCCTACGTCGTGGACGTCGTCTCGATCCGCCTCGAGCGCGACGATGGAGATACCGTCGAGGCCCTACCCGAGCGCCATCGCGTCGATTTCGTCGACCTCCTGGACTTGAGCGAGCTGGTGGCCGCGATGGACATCCCGAACGGCACTTACGAGCGCGTGCTCGTACGCCTGGACTACGAGGACGCCGAAGTGAGCGTGGAAGTCGACGGCCTGCCGGCTGCGGCCGCGGTCGTAGACGCGAACGCGGACGCGCCCGGCGAGGTGACCCTCGACCTGCGGCTCGACGAGGCGAACCCGCTCGTCGTCGCCTCGGACGCGCCCGCGCTGCTGCAGCTCGACTTCGACCTCGAGGGCTCGCACGAGGTGAACCTCGGCACGACGCCGGCCACGGTGACCGCGGCCCCCTTCCTGGTCGCCTCGCTCGAGCCGGTGGACACCCGCGAGTTCCGCGTGAGCGGCCCGCTCGTCTCCGTGAACGAGGGCGACGGGCGCTATCGCGTGAACTTGCGCCCCTTCAACCACGCCACCGCCGAACACGGTGCAATCAGCATCGAGACAACGACGGACACGACCTGCGAGGTGGACGGTGACGTGCTCGACATCGACGACTGCCTCGCCGCGCTCGCGGACCTGCCGGAAGACACACCGACGTCGGCGCTGGGGATCTATGACGTCGATGCGCAGACGTTCACGGCGGAGCGCGTGCTTGTGGCCGGGAGCGTGCCGGGCGCCGAGTTCGACACCGTGATCGGCACGGTGTCGGCGCGGAACCTCGACCAGCTCGTGGTGAGCGGCGGCACCGTGATGCGCACGGACGGCAGCGTCGTGTACGCGCAAGGCGACATCGAGGTGGCGCTCGGATTGGGCACCGACGTGACCCGGGATGACGGCAGCACGTTGCCGTTCGACATGGACGACATCTCCGTCGGCCAGCGCATACAGGCCTTCGGCGACGCATCGTCCTCCGACTTCGACCCGACGCTCGCCGCGTCGGGCGGCCGCGTGCGGCTGCACCGCACGCGCATGACCGGCACGGTCGTGAACGCCATCCTGGGCGAGCTGCGGCTCAATCTCTTCTCGATCGAGGGGCGCGACCCGCAGTTCTTCGACTTCGACGGCACGGGCAGCTCGTCCATCACCGAGGCGAACCCGCAGGACTACCAGGTCGGCACCGGCAGCTTCGACCTCGGCGACTTCGACGTGAACGATGGCGCGGAGGTGTTCGGCTACGTCGGGCCTTTTCGCACCGCGCCGCCGGACTTCACGTCGCAGACGCTCGTCCACGCCGACGAGCTGCGGGCGCTGCTCGGGATCGGCTGGGGATTCGACGGCACGGAGCAGCCGTTTGTCACCATGGGCGAGAACGGCTTCGTGATCGACACGGGCAACATCGACCTCGGCGAGCGGCAGCGCCTCGAGATCGGGCCGTTCGTGTTCGACATCACCTCGAACCTGCCCGCGCCAATCAGGATCGAACCGGCAGCCGACGGCCCGCATCTCTATGCGCTCTCGCGCGGGGTGATAGTCGAGAATTTCAGCGATTTCGGGGAATTCGCCACGCGGGTGAACAGCCTCCTGCGGGGCGGCTCGAACCTGCGTGCGCTCACCGCCCGCGGGGCGTTTGACGTGGACACGACAACGCTCGAGGCGAACTACGTGGCGGTGGCGTTCGTGGTGCCCTGAAGGGGACGCGCACCTTCATATTCGTGAAGGTGCGCGTCCCCTTCGTGATGCAGTTCAAATTCCGCGGCGCCAAAGCGCGGTAGTTTCCTCGCATGA
>DATMEC010000291.1:0-12711 GCA_035557125.1 Steroidobacteraceae bacterium | reverse complement strand
GGGCGAAACGGGCCGCGACGCCTTCGGGCCGCCGCTCGAACGCATGCAGGCCATCGTCCAGCACCAGCTCAAGCGGGCCGTGTTCGGCGGCAGCGGCTCGACGCTCACCGACCTCGGCGTCCAGGAGCCCCTCGAGCAGCTGCGGTCGGCACTCGCGAAGGTCTATGCCGACAAGCCGATCACGGCGAACGTCGCGGTCGCGCCGGGCACGGCATACCCGATCGACGCCGGTGACTTCCTCGAGCTCGCAGGAAACCTGATGGACAACGCCTGCAAGTACTGCCGCAGCGCAATTACGGTGCGCGCGACGCCGTGGACTGCGGCCGCGTGGCGCCGGCCTGGCCTCGTGCTCGAGATCGAGGACGACGGCAGCGGCATCCCGCTCGCGGAGCGCGCGCGCGTACTCGAGCGGGGGGCGCGCGCCGACGAAAGCGTCGCGGGCCAGGGCATCGGCCTCGCCGTCGCCCGCGAGATCGCCGCCGCTTATTCCGGCTCGCTCGAGATCGGCGAGAGCCGGCTGGGCGGCGCCCGGGTCTGCGTGAGGCTGCCGGGGCGTTGAATCGGAAGCGGGCTGGTCGGGCATCCGTTTATGATGCGCCGGCTAATACCCGCTGCTGCCAGGGGACCCGCAATGTCGAAACGATCAGTCGCCATCCTGCTTGCCGCATGCGTTGGCAGCGCCGCCGCGGAGAACCCAGAACCGACGGTCCGTACCGAGACAGTGGGGTCGGGGGTCTACGTGCTCTACGGGAGCGGGGGCAACATCGGGGCCTCGGTCGGCCCGGACGGCGTGTTTTTGATCGACGACCAGTACGCGGTGATGACGCCCAAGGTCACCGAGGCGCTCTCGAAGATCGCCCCGCAGCCGCCTCGCTTCGTGCTCAACACTCACTGGCACGACGACCATACGGGCGGCAACGAGAACCTGGCGGAGAAGGGCTCGGTCATCGTTGCGCACGACAACGTGCGAGTGCGCATGAGTGCCGAGCAGTTCAACAAGTTCTTCGATCGCACGACGCCCGCGTCACCGGCGGGCGCGCTGCCGATGGTCACGTTCAACGACAGCGCCTCTTTCCATCTCAACGGCGAGGAATTGCGCGGATACCACGTGCCGCAGGCCCATACTGACGGCGACGTCTTCATCCATTTCCGCAAGGCGAACGTCATCCACACCGGCGACATCATGTTCGCTGGCATGTATCCGTTCGTGGACCTCGATTCGGGCGGCTCGGTCGCCGGTGTCATTGCCGCCGTGGACCGCATGCTGGAACTCGCGGACGGCAAGACCCGCATCATTCCGGGACACGGCGAAGTCACAGACCGTGCCGGGCTCGAGGCCTATCGTGACATGCTGGCGTCGACGAGCCGTCGGATGCGCGAGCTCGTCAAGTCGGGCAAGACGATTGAGCAGGTGCTCGCGGAGAAACCTTTTGCGGCGCTCGACGGCACGCTCGCCTGGTCGTTCATCACGGCGGAGCGCTACGTCAGGATCCTCTACCGCGACGCAGCTGCGTCTGCCTCCGTTAGATGACGTCGAACTTGATGCCCTGCGCGAGCGGCAGGTCGCTCGAGTAATTGATGGTGTTCGTCTGGCGCCGCATGTAGACCTTCCAGGCGTCCGAGCCCGATTCGCGCCCACCGCCCGTATCCTTCTCGCCGCCGAACGCGCCGCCGATCTCGGCGCCCGACGTGCCGATGTTGACGTTGGCGATGCCGCAGTCGCTGCCGGCGGCCGAAAGGAACCGCTCCGCATGCTGGAGACGGTCGGTGAAGATCGCGGACGACAGCCCGTAGTCGGTGTCGTTGTGCAGCGCGATCGCCTCGTCGAGCGTCCCGTAGGGAATCACGTACAGGATTGGTGCAAAGGTCTCGTGCTTCACGACGGCCATGTCGTGGCGCGCGCGCACGATCGTCGGCTCGACGAAGTAACCCGGGCCCGGCAGCGTGCGCCCGCCGCACAACACCTCGCCGCCCTGTGTGCGGGAATCGTCGAGCGCGGCCTCGTACTGGCGCACGGCCGAGGCGCCGACCAGCGGGCCCATGAGCGTCTTCGAGTCCAGCGGGTTGCCGATCCGCACCTGCTTGTAGCTTGCGACCAGCCGGCGCTCGACCTCGTCCACTTGCGAGGCATGGACCAGCAGGCGTCGGGTCGTGGTGCAGCGCTGGCCGGCCGTGCCGACCGCGCCGAAGAGTACCGCAGGCACCACCAGGTCGAGGTTGGCGAACTCGTCGACGATGATGGCGTTGTTGCCGCCGAGCTCGAGCAAGCTGCGGCCGAGGCGGGCAGCCACCCGCTCGCCGACGTGCCGGCCGACCTGCGTCGAGCCGGTGAAGCTCACGAGGGAAACGCGGCGGTCGTCCACGAAGCGGCTGGCAAGCGCATTGTCCGCCGGGATGAAGAGCTGGAAGATCGGCGGGAGCTTCTCGGCCTCGATCACCTCGTTGCAGATTTTCTGCACCGCGATCGCGCAGAGCGGCGTGTGGTGCGAGGGCTTCCACACGGTGATGTCGCCGCAGACCGCCGCGATGAAAGCGTTCCACGACCATACCGCGACCGGGAAGTTGAACGCCGAGATGACGCCGACCACGCCGAGCGGATGCCACTGCTCGTACATGCGGTGCCGCGGGCGCTCGGAATGCATCGAAAGGCCGTAGAGCATGCGCGACTGGCCGACCGCGAAATCAGCGATGTCGATCATCTCCTGCACTTCGCCGTCGCCCTCGGCCTTGATCTTGCCCATCTCGAGGCTGACGAGGCTGCCGAGGAGGTCTTTTTTCGCGCGCAGCGCCTCGCCCATGAGGCGGACGGCCTCGCCGCGGCGCGGTGCCGGGACGTCGCGCCAGGCTGCGAATGCGGCGGCGGCGCTCCTCATCACGCGCTCGTAGTCGTCTGCGCCGGCCGCGCGCACGCGCGCGATGACCCCGCCGGTCGCCGGGTTGATCGAGTCGACGACCGGGGCATCGGCGGCGGCATGCCATTCCGTGCCGGAACACGCGCCCGGATTGACCGCCGAGAGGCCGAGCCCCGCAAGGATGCGTGCGTTCTCGCCCGCGAACTCGTCCAGCATCGGCTTTCTCTCGATGCTCATCTGACTGCTCCTGCGCGGCTGCGCTGCCGTCCTGCCTTGCCCTCGACCACGATCCGCCCGGAAATCGACTTGTCCGTGCCGTGGCTGTACCACGCGCCGAACCGGTTGGCGAGCACCTCGGGCAGCCCGAACTGCTCCTGGCGCACGAATCCCCGGAACCGGTCCGGCTTCGCGAGCACGAGGTCGACCACGGCGGTGATGCCGGCGGCCGTCGTCACCTGGATCGCGGACCACAGCCGGCCCAGGATCTCCTGCGGATAGATCTTGTTGACGTAGTTTTCCTCGCGCAGTTCCCCGTCCTGGCGGCCGCTGACGGCGACGTAGACGATCACGACGTCCTGCAGCGTCTGCGGCACGGCATTTTCAAGGATGCGCTTGAGGGTCGTCCGGTCGTGGTTCAGCTTCAGGTCGTTCATCAGCAGCCGCATCTGCTCGCAGTGGCCCGGGTAGCGGATGGTCTTGTAGTTCATCTGCTCGCAGCGCTCGCCATACGTCTCGCCGAGCGAGCCGAGGCCGCCGGAGGTGTTGAACGCCTCGTACAGCGTGCCGTCAATCTCGATCTCCTCGAGGCCCTCCAGCGGGGCCGCCTCGACGAGCCGCCGGTCGGCGATGGCGAAGCAGGGATTGCCGTACTCGTTGATGAGACCTTCCGTCGACCAGGTCAGCGAGTACTTGAGCACGTTGTTCGGGTGCTGGGGCAGGGCGCCGACGCGCATGCGGATGCTACGCAGCTCGTCGAAGTGCGAGATGAGCTCGTTCGCGGCGATCGAGATGAAGCCCGGGGCCAGCCCGCATTGCGGCACGAAGGCCGTCGAGGCGCCCTCGGCCGTCGCGCGCACGGCGCGCGTGACCTCGACGTCCTCGGTCAGGTCGAAGTAGTGCATGCCCGCTTCGCGCGCGACCTTGGCCACGCCAGGGTTGCAATAAAAAGGCAGCGACGAGATCACCGCGTCACGGGGATGTTCGGCCACGTGGCGGGCGAGGGCCGCCGGATCGCTCGCGTCCACGCCGTGGGCGGCGATGTTGCGCTTGCCATGCGCACGGGCAACCGAACGGGCCGCATCGACGTTGACGTCGGCCAACTGCACCTCGTAGCCGCCGGCGTCCGCCAGCAAGCCAGAGACCAGCGCGCCGATCTTTCCGGCGCCCAGAACGAGTACGCGATGCATCGGATTTTCACCTGAAAATGGGTGGCGCATTCTGCCCATTCCGCATGCCATAAACCACCCCTTGGACGCATCGTTTTTGCAGTGCATTGAATCCGTGTACGATGACCCGAACCATGGATGCGGCGGTCAAATCAGGGGTCTGGGCGCCCGACAGCTGGCAGGGCCTGCCGGCACTACAGCAGCCGGTTTACCGGGACCCGGGCCGGCTCGCGCGCGTCCTCGGGGAGTTGTCGCGCCTGCCGCCGATCGTTGTTTCCTGGGAAATCGACCAGCTCAAGTCGGAGCTCGCGGCGGCCCAGCGGGGCGAGCGTTTCCTGCTGCAGGGGGGCGACTGCGCGGAGGGCTTCGCCGACTGCGACTCCGACACCATCGCGCGCAAGCTCAAGATTCTTCTGCAGATGAGCGTCGTGCTGCTACACGGGCTCAAGAAACCGGTCATCCGGGTTGGCCGCATCGCGGGCCAGTTCGCAAAGCCGCGATCGGCTGACACGGAAACGCGCGACGGGGTCACGCTGCCGAGCTACCGGGGCGACCTCGTCAATCGCGCCGCGTTCACGCCTGCCGATCGCGAGCCGGACCCGGAGCTGCTCCTGCGCGGCTACGAGCGTGCCGCGCTGACGCTCAACTTCGTGCGTGCGCTGGTCGACGGCGGTTTCGCGGACATGCACCACCCGGAATACTGGGACCTCGGCTTCCTGCAGCATGCGAAGCTGCGCGACGCCTACCGCCGGATCATCGACTCGATCTCCGACTCGCTCGACTTCTACGCCGCCATCTCCGGCTCGCCAGTCCACGAGGCTGCGCAGGCGCGCTTCTACGCAAGCCACGAGGGACTGCACCTGCTCTACGAGCAGGCCCAGACTCGCTACCTCAAGCGCAGGCAGCGCTGGTACAACCTCTCGACGCACATGCCGTGGATCGGGCTTCGGACTGCCTCGCCGGGCGGTGCGCACGTGGAGTACTTCCGCGGCATCGCCAATCCGGTCGCCGTCAAGGTGGACGACGGCATGGAAACCGCGAAGCTGGTCGAGCTCGTCCGCATCCTGAACCCGGACGACGAGCCCGGCCGGCTGACCCTGATCCACCGCTTCGGCGCGCGCCGCATCGAATCGGCGCTGCCCGCCATGATCCGCGCGGTCCGCGATTCCGGCCGCCAGGTGCTGTGGGTGTCGGACCCCATGCACGGCAACACGGAGACGACGCCGCAGGGCGTCAAGACCCGGCGCTTCGAGAACATCCTGTCGGAGGTGGAGGCGGCTTTCCGCATTCATGCCGGCTGCGGTTCGATCCTCGGCGGCGTGCACTTCGAGCTAACCGGCGACGACGTGACGGAGTGCACGGGCGGCGCGCGCGGCCTCGTCGATACCGACCTTGCGCGCGCCTACCACACGTCCGTCGACCCGCGGCTCAACTACGAACAGGCGCTGGAGCTGGCGATGCTCATCGGGCGCCAGCGCATCCAGCCGTAATGCTTGCGCTTCCCGAATGGCGTTCCGTGCTGACGCCCGATGCGATCGCCTTCGTCAACGGCCTCGCAGAGAAATTCTCGGGCGAACGCGCCCGGCTGCTCGCGCTCCGCGAATCCGGGCAGCGCGAGTTCGAGGCCGGCAAGTTGCCGGACTTCCCGGAAGAAACGCGGGCGCTGCGCGCCGCGGACTGGCACGTGGGTTCGATCCCGCAGGACCTGATGGACCGGCGCGTCGAGATCACGGGCCCGCCCGAGCGCAAGATGGTCATCAATGCGCTGAACTCCGGCGCGAATGTCTTCATGGCGGACTTCGAGGATTCCCTGTGCCCGACCTGGGCCAACCTCGTCGAGGGACAGGCGAACCTGATGGGAGCCGTGCGCCGCGACCTGGCGTTCACCACTCCCGAGGGCAAGTCATACCGGCTCAACGAGAAGACCGCGGTCCTGGTGGTTCGGCCGCGCGGCTGGCACCTGCCCGAGAAGCACTGGCTGCACGGCGACGAGCCGATCGCCGGCGCGTTCATGGATTTCGGCCTGTACCTGCACCTGAACGCCGCGGAGCTCCTGCGGCGCGGAACCGGGCCGTACTTCTACCTTCCCAAGCTGGAGAACCGGTTCGAGGCGCGGCTGTGGGCGGACGTCATCGCCCATTCCGAGCGGGCGCTCGGGCTGCCGCCCGGAACAGTGAAGGTCACGGTCCTGATCGAGACGATCACGGCCGCATTCGAGATCGACGAGATCCTGCACGAGCTGCGCGATTCCATCGTCGGGCTCAACTGCGGGCGCTGGGACTATATATTCAGTTTCATAAAGAAGTTGGGGCTTCGTCCCGGGTACGTGCTGCCGGATCGGGGCAGCGTGACCATGGCTTCGCATTTCCTGCGCTCGTACTCGCAGCTCGTGATCCAGCGCTGCCACCGCCGCGGCGCCTTCGCGATGGGCGGGATGGCCGCGCAGATCCCGATCAAGAACGACCCGGATGCAAACTCGCGTGCCCTCGCGCGCGTGCGCGCGGACAAGGAGCGCGAGGCCGGCGACGGGCACGACGGCACCTGGGTCGCGCACCCCGGGCTGGTGCCGGTGGCGCGCGAGGTCTTCGACCGGTTGATGCCGGGCCCGAACAACATGGGCCGCATGCGCGAGGATGTCGAAGTGACCGCCGCGGACCTCCTGCGTATCCCGGAGGGGCAGGTCACGCGCGCGGGCCTGCGTACCAACATTGACGTGGGAGTGCGTTACCTAGCGGCCTGGCTCGGCGGCAACGGCTGCGTACCCATCCACCACCTGATGGAGGACGCGGCGACCGCCGAAATCTCGCGGGCCCAGCTCTGGCAATGGGTGCGGCACGCGACGCCTCTCGAGGATGGGACCGCCGTCACGCTCGGCCTCGTGCGCGAGGAGGCACAGTCCGTCCTGGCCGAAATCCGGCGCGAGACCGGCGAGGAAGCCTTCAAGGCGGGACACTTTTCCCGGGCGGCAATCCACCTCGACCGGCTGACGGCCGGCCGCGAGTTCGAGTCATTCCTGACCCTCAACGCGTACGAAGACATCGATTGATACGGGAGCGAACATGACCCTGCAGACGGCGGCACAGATCGAGAGCCACTGGAAGGACAGCCCGCGCTGGAAGGGCAACGTGCGCGGCTACTCCGGCGCGGACGTCGTGCGCCTGCGCGGGACGGTTCACGTCGAACATTCGCTGGCGCGACTCGGCGCCGAGAAGCTCTGGCGGTACATGCAGGAGCTGCCGTACGTGAACGCGCTCGGCGCGCTTACCGGCAACCAGGCCATGCAGCAGGTGCGCGCCGGTCTCAAGGCGATCTACCTGTCCGGCTGGCAAGTTGCGGGCGATGCGAACCTCGCCGGCGAAATGTATCCGGACCAGTCGCTGTATCCGGCCGATTCGGTGCCCGCGGTGGTCCGCCGCATCAACAACACGCTCTTGCGCGCCGACCAGATCTGCCATGCCGAGGGCAACGACAAGGTGGACTGGCTGCAGCCCATCGTCGCCGATGCCGAGGCGGGCTTTGGCGGCGTGCTGAACGCCTTCGAGCTCATGAAGGCGATGATCGACGCAGGCGCGGCCGGCGTGCACTTCGAGGACCAGCTCTCGAGCGCGAAGAAGTGCGGCCACATGGGCGGCAAGGTCCTGGTGCCGACGCAGGAAGCGATCAACAAGCTGGTCGCCGCGCGGCTCGCCGCCGACGTCTGCGGCGTGCCGACCGTGCTCGTCGCGCGCACCGACGCCGAGTCGGCCACGCTCCTCACCTCGGACGTGGACGAACGCGATCACGCCTTCATCGCCGTAAACGAGCGCACGGCCGAGGGCTTCTTCCCGGTCAAGGCCGGCATCCCGCAGGCCATCGCGCGCGGGCTCGCCTATGCGCCGTACGCGGACCTCGTGTGGTGCGAGACGGGGACGCCGGACCTGCACGAAGCGAAGGATTTCGCCGAGGGCATTCACCGCCAGTACCCGGGCAAGCTGCTCGCGTACAACTGCTCCCCCTCGTTCAACTGGCGCAAGAAACTCGATGACGCGACGATCGCGAAGTTCCAGCGCGAGCTCGGCGCCATGGGCTACAAGTTCCAGTTCATCACGCTTGCGGGCTTCCACGCGCTCAACTTCTCGATGTACGAGCTGGCGCGCGGCTACAAGGACTCGCAGATGAGCGCCTATGTCGCCCTGCAGCAGGCCGAGTTCGCGGCCGAGGCGGTGGGGTACACCGCGACCAAGCACCAGCGCGAGGTCGGTGCCGGCTACTTTGACGACGTCACGCAGACCGTCTCCGGCGGGACTTCGTCGATCACGGCGATGCGTGGGTCGACCGAAGAGGCGCAGTTCAAGGCGCGCTAGTGCGCGCGTTGCTGGCGGCCATCGCGTCGGCGGCGCTGGCGTCGGTCGCGGTCGCGGCCGAACCGGCGGAGCCGCGGATCGATTCGGCGCTGGCGGCGCTCGCCGCCGGGCTCGATCCCCGCGCCGCGTCGGCGCTCGCGTCGATCGACGGCAGAGGGCAGAGGCTGCTCGCGGCGCGCGCCTACCTTCGCGCCTCGTCCCAGCTCGAAGGACGCTGGAGCTGGTCCGCGACTGAAGCCGCGGCTTTCGAGGTTTCACCGGAAAAGCGCGCACTCGATGCGGCAATCGCGCGCGTGCGCTGCCAGTTCGAAGCCGACAACCCCGGCCACACGCTCTGGGTCAACCCGGAGTTCCGCAGCCTCGACGTCCAGCTCGAGCGCTGGAATGGGAACGAGACGGTCGCGCTGGCCGGCGCGCAGCTGCTGGCCTCGGTTCGCCGAGCACTGGCTGCGGCAGAGCTTGACCGCGCCGGCTCCGCGGCGGACGTGTCGGCCCTGCGCCGCCTGCTGCTCGAGCACCAGCCGAGCCCGGTCCCAACCTTGGCGGCACCAGGCCTGTCGCCGCACGGACGCATGCGCGCGATCGACTTCCAGGTGGAGTCCTCCGGGCGCATCGTCGCGGGCACGGACAGCGCGTCGATTGCACCGGAGTGGATCGCTGCGGGATGGAAAGCGCGGCTACAGGCGGCTGTCTCTGCGGCCGACGCCGGCTTCCAGGGCCCTCTCGCGGCCCCGGACGAGCCGTGGCACTACGAATTCCGCCCGGAAGCGGGGCAGGGAGACAGCGGGCATGCCGCCGCCTGCGCCCGCGCAACCTAGCCGCAAGCCGGGAGCGGCGTTCGATCCCGGCTGCCGCCGCTGCCCGCGACTCGCGCAGTTTCTCGACGTCGTCCGCCGCCAGCACCCCGATTACCATTGCCGGCCGGTCGCGCCCTTCGGCGCGGCGCGCCCGAGCCTGTTCGTGGTAGGTCTCGCCCCCGGAATGCACGGCGCCAACCGGACCGGCCGGCCATTTACGGGCGACCACGCGGGAATCCTGCTTTACCGTACGCTGCACGACACGGGCTTCGCGACGCGCGCCGAGTCGACCGGACCCGCCGACGGACTGCGACTGCTCGACTGCCGCATCAGCAATGCCGTGAAGTGCCTGCCGCCAGGCAACAAGCCGGGGCCGGACGAAGTGCGCCGCTGTAACCAATATCTCGTGCACGAGATCCATGCACTCGCGGGCGGGGCCGTGATCGTCGCCCTCGGCAGGATCGCGCACGGCGCGGTCCTCCGGGCCCTGTCCCTCAAGGCCCGCGACTATGGCTTCGCGCACGGCGCGGAACACCGGCTGCCGGGCGGGCATACGCTTCTCGACTCCTATCATTGCAGCCGGCTCAACACGAACACCGGCCGGCTGACCCCGGCCATGTTCCGGCGGGTCTTTGCGCGGGCGCGCCACTTGATCGCGGACTGACGGCCGCCCCACCATGGCGTCGTGAGCGAGTTCGACGCAAAAGACTTCGTCAGGCGGCTGCCCGAACGCCCGGGCGTGTACCGGATGCTCGACGCCGAGGGCAGGATCATCTACGTCGGCAAGGCGCGCAGCCTCCGGTCGCGGGTCGGCAGCTACTTCCGCGCAGACCAGCTCCAGCCGAAGGTCCAGGCCCTGGTGCGCGTGATCGCGGACATCGAAGTCACGGTGACGAACTCCGACACCGAGGCACTGCTGCTCGAGCACAACCTGATCAAGTCGCACCGGCCCCGGTTCAACGTCATCCTGCGCGACGACAAGAGCTTTCCGTACGTGCACCTCTCGGCCCACGAATTCCCGCGCCTGTCGTTCTACCGCGGCTCGCGCAAGCTGCCCGGGCGGCTGTTCGGGCCTTACCCGTCGGCGAGCGCGGTGCACGAGACGCTGAACCAGCTTCACAAGCTCTTCCGCCTGCGCAGCTGCAAGGACACTTTCTTCGCCAACCGCACGCGGCCTTGCCTCGAGTACCAGATCGGCCGCTGCACCGCGCCTTGCACCGGCCTGATCGATGCAGCTACCTACGCGCGTGACGTGGAGTCAGCCGCGATGGTGCTCGACGGCCGCGCGCGTGACGTGACGGTGAGGCTCGGCGCGGACATGGACCGCGCCGCGGAGAGGCTCGACTTCGAGCGCGCCGCGCTGCTGCGCGACCAGCTTGCGGCGCTCACCGACGTGCAGGCGCGCCAGGTCGTGACACGGGCGCGTGCCGGCACGGACACCGACGTGATCGCGGTGGCGGAGCAGGGCGGCGCGTTCTGCGTGGCGCTCATGTTCGTGCGCGGCGGGCAGGTGCTCGGCACCTCGACATTCTTCCCGCGGGCACCGATCAGCGATCAGCCCGAGGTGCTGTCGGCGTTCCTCGCCCAGCACTACCTCGAGCGCGACGCGCCGCCGCGTATCTACGTGTCGCACGCGGTCGAGGACGCCGAGACGCTCGCCGTGTCGTTCACGGCCCGTTCCGGGCGCCGGGTACGCATCGCGATTGCGCGACGCGGCTATCCGCAGCGGTGGGTCGCCCTTGCGCTGCAGAACGCGGCGAACGCGCTGCAGATGCGCGAGGCGACGCAGGCAGGCCTCGCTGAGCAGTTCGAGGAACTGCGCCTGTTTCTCGGGCTGGACGGGCCGCTTTCGCGCATCGAGTGCTTCGACGTCAGCCACACGCAGGGCGAGGCGACGAACGCGTCCTGCGTCGTGTTCACGCCCGAGGGACCGCTCAAGTCGGATTACCGGCGCTACAACATCGAAGGCGTCGAGCGCGGCGACGACTACGGCGCGTTGCGCCAGGCCCTGTCGCGCCGTTACCGGCGGCGCAAGCAGGAGTCGCTTGCGCTGCCCGATCTCCTGCTGGTCGACGGCGGCAAGGGACAGCTCGAGCAGGCGCTCGCCGTACTGAAGGAACTCGAGCTCTCGATCGCGGCGGTTGCGGCCGTCGCCAAGGGCGCCGACCGTCGCGTCGGGCAGGAACGCGTCTTCTTGGCGGGCCGCGACGGCACCTCTATACTGCCGCCGGACTCGAAAGCCCTGCACCTGATCCAGCGCGCTCGCGACGAGGCGCACCGGTTCGCGATCAGCGGGCATCGCAGGAAGCGCGCGCGGTCCCGCCAGACCTCGATGCTGGAGGCGATCGCCGGGCTCGGTCCCGCGCGTCGCCGCGCGCTTTTGCGGCACTTCGGCGGGCTGCAGGGTGTGTTGCGTGCCGGGGTCGAGGACCTCGGGCGCACGCCCGGCATCGGCCCGGCGCTGGCACAGGCGATCTACGAGCATCTGCATCCGGGAGCGGGATGAGCGGGCCCTACACGATTCCGAACCTGCTGACCGCGATCCGCATCGGCCTGATTCCGGCGATCGTCGTGCTGTTCTACCTGCCGTACTATTGGTCCGACATGGCCTGCGGCGTCATGTTCGCGCTGGTCGGCATCACCGACGCCTTCGACGGCTACCTGGCACGAAAGCTCGGGCAGACCTCGCGCCTCGGCGCCTTCCTCGACCCGGTAGCGGACAAGCTGATCGTCGCGACCGCACTCGTTCTAATCGTCAGCCGCAACCCAGTGTGGTACGTCACCTTGACGGCGGCTGTCATCATCGGGCGCGAGATTGGGATTTCGGCGCTGCGCGAGTGGATGGCCACGATCGGCTCCCGGCAGAAGATGGAAGTCACCGGCGTCGCGAAGTTCAAGACCATCGTCCAGATCGTCGGCCTGTCGATGATGCTGTTCCGCGAGGACCTGTTTGGCCTGCCGATCTATGCGCTGGGCCTCGCACTTACGGTACTCGCCGCCGTCCTGACGCTGTGGTCGATGGTGACCTACATCATCGCCGCAGCCCCGGAATTGCGCGGTTCCGGCGAAACTTGACACCCCCGGACGCCCTCCTAGAATGTCGCCTCCGGATTGGCACGGTCTTCGCGGGAATAGCTCAGTTGGTAGAGCGCAACCTTGCCAAGGTTGAGGTCGCGAGTTCGAGCCTCGTTTCCCGCTCCAGATTCTGACGAGACCCCGGGACGGCAATCCCGGGGCCTCGTGTTTCAATGCCCCCGAAGGCTAGGTGGCAGAGTGGTCATGCAGCGGCCTGCAAAGCCGTGTACGCCGGTTCGATTCCGACCCTAGCCTCACC
>DATMEC010000290.1:0-4913 GCA_035557125.1 Steroidobacteraceae bacterium | reverse complement strand
CGCCAGTCGCGCACGAAGTCCGCGAGCCGGCCGCCGATCAGGACGAGCAGCGCGATGACGCCGGTGACGTTGACCAGCAGGATGAGCAGGTACAGCTCGCCGAAGCGCTGCGGCCCCTCGGCGGTCATCGCCAGCATGACGAGCGCCGCGACCCAGACCAGGAAGCCCGCCCCGAAGGCGAACGGCAGCCAGCGCCGCGTCATGGCCGCACGTTCCAGGCGTACCACTCGGTGGTGCGCGACCAGTCCCGCCAGAACAGCAGCATGCGCACCGCCGCCGGCAGCTCGCCGACTTCCACGGTCGCGCGGACGCGCACGCCGAAGCGGCGCCCCTCGGGCAGCACCGCGGTGTCGGCAATGACGATCCCGCTGATGCGGGAGAGCGCTTCCAGGGCCTCGGCCTGAGTCGCATGGCTCACGTGCTCGCCGCTCGCCTCTTCGGTGACGACGAAGCGATCCGCGATCGCGTCGTAAGCGACCTGCCAGTCGCGCGTCAGCGAGACAACTTCCTCGGCCGGCAGCAGGCGGCGATCGACGGTCGCCTCGACCTCGAGCCGGAGCACGAGCGGAACGCCTTCCTCGAACGCCCGGCGGGCCGCGTCGGCAAGCCCGAGGTCGAGGCTCACGTCGAGTCGCCAGGCGCCGTTCACCAGCTCGACGTAAGCGTTTCGGACCTGGAAACGCCCGGGATTCTGCGCGGGCGCGGCGAGCGTGACCGCTGCGCCGGCGAACACGGCGAATGCAAGCAGCCAGCGACGTCCCCGCATCGATCGCCTCAGGCCCGCTTCTCGAGGCAGGCGTAGTAGAAGCCGTCGGCGTCGGCCGCGCCGCTCGCGAGCGCGCAGCCTGGCCCCGCAACCTGCCACGGCAGTGCGCCGGGCAGGGAAAGCCTAGCAGATTCGGTCACCTCCACCGCCTGACGCTCGCCAGCCAGCAAGCGGCCGACGACGGCGGCATTTTCCGCGGCGAACACCGAGCAGCTCGCGTAGACGAGCCGCCCGCCCGGCGCCAGCAGGCTCCAGCAGGCCGAAAGCAGCGCCGACTGCCGCGTTGAAAATTGCGCGACGTCGGCGGCCCGGCGCAGCAGCTTGATGTCGGGGTGGCGGCGGATCACGCCGCTGCCCGAGCAGGGCACGTCGAGCAGGATGCGCTCGAACGGCCGGCCGTCCCACCATGTATCCGGGGCCGCGGCATCCGCGACGACGACCCGGGCCGCGAGTCCGAGCCGCGCGAGGTTCGACTCGATGCGCGTCGCGCGCCCGGCGTCGACGTCGAGCGCGACGAGTTCCGCAAGGCCGGGCTCCAGCTCCGCGAGATGACAGGTCTTGCCGCCCGGCGCCGCGCAGGCATCCAGCACGCGCATCCCCGCCGTCGCGCCCAGGAAGCGCGGCGCGAGCTGGGCGGCGGCGTCCTGCACGGAAACCTCGCCGCCGGCAAAGCCGGGCAAGGCGTGGACGTCCACCGGCTCCCCGAGACGCAGGGCTTCCGGCGCGAAGTCGCAGCCCTCGGCGGCCAACCCGGCTTCGGCGAGGCGCGCCCGATAGGCGTCGCGCGTACCGCGGCGCGCGTTCATGCGCAACCACATCGGCGGCGCGGCGTTGCCGGCCGCGGCAATCGACTCCCAGCGGTCAGGCCAGTCCCGGGCAAAGGCGTCGAGCATCCAGGCCGGGTGCGCGAACCGCGCGGCGAGGTCCTGGTGCGCTGCCGCCAGGATCGCCCCGCGCTCCCGCTGGAAGCGGCGCATGACCGCGTTGACGAGGCCGGCTGCACGCGGGCGGCCGAGCGCACGCACGGCCTCGACGGTTTCCGAGACGGCCGCGTGCTCGGGCGTCGCACCATGCAGCAACTGGTAGAGGCCGACCAGCAGCAGGCTGCGCAACTCCGGGTCCTGCCGGCCGCCCGGTCGGTCGAGCAGCCGCACGAGGCAGGCGTCGAGCTCGAAGTACCAGCGCACGGTGCCGAAAGCGATGGATTGCGTGGCAGGCCGCGGCACGCCGCCCTGCACCGCCGCGGCGATCGCGTCCTCGAGGCGCCGGCCGCGTGTCGCCACCTCGGCCACGGCGCGCGCTGCGGCGGCGCGGATGGCGGCGCCGCCCGGCGTACTCAGGCGAGCACCTTACCCACGAGGGCGCGCGCATTGGCGAGCTCGCCCGCGCTCACCGCGCGCCGGCCCGGGAGCTGAACGTGCCTGAGGGTGAGCGCGCCCTCGCCCGCCATGACCACGATCCCGTCCGCACCGGCGGATACGATCGTCCCGGGCACCGGGCCGGGCGCGATGGGCACGGCCTCGGCCACGTGAATGCGCAACTGCGCGCCGTCGAGGGTCGTTTCGGCGACAGGCCGCGGGTTCAACGCGCGCACGCGCCGCGCGAGTGCCGCGGCGTCCTCGCGCCAGTCGAGGCGCGCCTCGGCCTTGGTCAGCTTCGCGGCGTACGTCGCGAGCGCCGGATCCTGTTCCACGAACTCGGCGCGCCCCGCAGCAAGCGCGTCCAGGGCCTCGACGATGGCGGCGCCGCCCACCCGCGCAAGCCGGCCCTCGAGCTCACCCGCGGTCTCCTGTGCACCGATCGTGGTTGCGCGCGAGAGCATCACAGGACCGGTATCGAGCCCGGCTTCCATGCGCATGATGCAAACGCCCGTCCTGTTTTCGCCGGCGAGGATCGCCCGGGCGACCGGCGCGGCGCCGCGCCAGCGCGGCAGCAGCGAGGCATGGACGTTGAGGCAACCGAGGCGCGGCAATGCGAGGACCTCGGGCGGCAGCAGCAGCCCGTAGGCCACGACCACCACGACATCGGGCGCGAACGACGCGATCTCGCGCACGGCTTCGCCGTCTTTCAGCGTCGCCGGCTGCCGCACCGACAGGCTGAGCGCCAGCGCGCGCTCCTTCACCGGGCTCGCCGCGAGGTGCCGCCCGCGCCCGCTCGGGCGATCGGGTTGCGTGAAGACGGCCCTGATGCGATGGCGCGAAGCCGCGATGGCGTCGAGTGACGGAACCGCGAAATCCGGGGTTCCGGCGAAGACGATCGCCAGGCCGCGGTCCGTGGACATGGCGTCCGTCAGATCGCCGGCGCGCGCGAAGTCTCAGGCGCGCGGCCTTCCGCGCGCAGCTTCCGCTCCTTCTCGAGTTTCTTGCGCACGCGCTGGCGCTTCATCTCGGAGAGATAGTCGACGAACAGCTTGCCATCGAGGTGATCGACCTCGTGCTGCACGCAGATCGCCAGCAGCCCGTCGAGGTCCTCCTCGAAGAGCTTGCCGTCGCGGTCCATGGCGCGGACGGAGATGCGCGCGGCGCGCTCGACGTCGTCGTAGTAGCCCGGCACCGAGAGGCAACCTTCCTGGGACGTCTCGACGCCATCGCGGGAGAGGATTTCCGGGTTGATGAATGCGCGGGGCTCGTTGTGCCCCTCGGACACGTCCGTCACCAGGACGCGCCGATGGACATCGACCTGGGTGGCGGCGAGACCGATGCCCTTGGCGGCATACATGGTCTCCAGCATGTCGTCGATCAGTTCACGCAAAGACCCATCCACCACGGCCACCGGAGTGGCCCGGGTGCGCAGGCGGGGGTCTGGAAACTCCAGGATTGTGAGGCGCGTCATGGGAGTGGGGCGGGTAGCGCGTGTATCTGACTCGGGAATGCTGCTAAAGTTCGTCGAAGCATGGACTTACGTGGGAAACCGGATGCCGTGAATTATACGATTCTACGGCGGTCCCGGCAGTAAGGGAGCACCTCGAATGGCACCGATCCCGAAGACGCGTTCCCGTCACCCCCTGTTTGCGCTGGGGGCGGCGACCGTCGCCGCGCTCACGCTCTCGATGGCCGTCCCGTCGGGCGTCGCCACGGGCCAGGACGGGGGCATCAACCGTGACGTCATCCCGATGGCGCCGGATGCGCCTGAACGTTACATCGTGCAGCCGGGTGACACGCTCTGGGACATCTCCGCGAAGTTCCTCACCGATCCCTGGTACTGGCCGGAGATCTGGCACATCAACCAGCAGGTTGCGAACCCGCACCTGATCTATCCGGGCGACGAGCTGGCGCTCACCTGGGTCGATGGCCGGCCGCAGGTGACCGTGGCGCGCGGCGGCCCGGTCCGCCTGTCACCGCGAGTGCGCGAGAACCCGTTGTCGGAGGCGGTCAACGCGATCCCGTACGAGCGCATCGCGGCGTTCATGCAGCGGCCCGCCGTGCTCACGCGGGACCAGGTCGAAGGCGCGCCCTACGTTGCGCATGCGCGTGACCATCGCCTGATCTCCTCGGTCGGCAACGACATCTACGCGCGCCGCCTCGCGGACGGCGCGGTCGGCAACCGTTACAGCATCTATCACGTCGGTGACGAGCTGAAGGATCCCGAGGACGGCGACCTGCTCGGCTATCAGGGCCTGTTCACGGGCGAGGCCGACCTGAACCGCACAGGCGACCCGGCGACGCTGCGCGTCGTCGACTCGGCACGCGAGACGCTGGAGGGCGACATCCTGCTGCAACTCCCGCCCGACCCGAAGATGGACTTCGTGCCGCGCGCTCCCGGAACGAAGGTTGACGGGACGATCATGTCGGTCATCGACGAGCGCACGGTGGTCGCGGACTACGACGTCGTCATCATCAATCGCGGCACCAAGCACGGCCTCGAGCCGGGCCACGTGCTCGAGGTCTGGGAAGCGGGCGAGGAAGCCCGTGACGTGACGCTGAACCGGGAAAGCCCGAAGATCCAGCTTCCGGACGAGCGCAACGGCCTCGCGATGATCTTCAAGGCCTACGACCGCATGAGCTACGGCCTCATGTGGCAGTCGGACCGCGAGGTTCACGTCGGGGACGCAGTCCGCTCGCCCTGACGGGACTTCATCGCTCTCGCTCGTGAAAACGCCGGCCTCGTGCCGGCGTTTTCGTTCATGGCGATCTTGAGGCACGACTGT
>DATMEC010000289.1:0-7461 GCA_035557125.1 Steroidobacteraceae bacterium | reverse complement strand
CCTCGAGTTCATCGGCGAGGACGCGATCAAGCACACGCCGAAGGACGAGGACGTGCGCGTGAAGCTCGGCAAGGCCTTCGACGTCGTCGGCGAGCGGCGGCAGACGGACTTCACGGTGAACACGAAGGGCCGCGTCATGGAGGAGGCCTTCGAGGTCAAGGTCCGCAACCACAAGGACCAGGCCGTCGAGGTGATCGTGCGCGAGAACCTCTACCGCTGGAGCGAGTGGACGCTGACGGAGCAGTCGCAGGCGTCCGAGAAGAAGGACGCGCGCACGATCGAGTTCCCGGTCAAGGTCGCCGCCGACGGCGAGGCGACGGTCACGTACCGCGTCCGCTACAACTGGTGAGGCGTCAGTCGATGGTGACGGCGGTCCCCACGGCGAGGCGCTCGCCGACACCCGCGTCGATCACGCAGTTCTGGCCGAAGGTGACGCCCTTCAGCGCGTAGTCGTGCCGGTAGGTGCCAAGCGTGCGCAGCGGTTCCTGGTGAGGGTCGCGCGCGCCGCTTTGCTGGTCCGTCGTCGTGATGGGGCAGCGCGTGCAGTGCTTGACGCCGCGCAGCACGACCGGACCGAAGCAGAAGCGGGTCATGGCGTCCTCTGCATGCGCGGTCACGCCCTCGATGACCACGTTCGGCCGGAAGCGCGCCATCGGGATCGCCTCCGGCAGCCGGCTATTGAGCTCGGCGAGCGACTCGCGGGAGATCATGAGCATCGGGTAGGCGTCCGCAAAGGACACCAGATGCCGCCCCGGGCCCGCGTACTCGGCGCTCGCGAGCCGCGGCACCGCCGGATCGAGGCGCACGAGCCGGAGCGGCTCACCGAGGGTGGCGGCGAGCCAGTCGGCCGCGTCGTCGCCGGCATCTACGCCGGCGCAGGTGTCCTTCCAGACCACGACGCGGCGGGACGCGCCGCCGTGGTCGAGCGGGATCACCAGCGGCTCGATGCCGCCGCTAGCGAGGCGCAGCTGGCCGCCGGCAATCGCCACGGAGACGCGCGCGAGCGCCGGATGCGAGCGCTGCGTGATGAACCGGCCGTCGGCGGCGGTGACGATCATCCAGCGCCGGTCCCACTCCGGCCCCGTTTCCGCGACGCGGAACGCGTCGACGTCGATCCCGCGGCAGGATTTCACCGGATAGACATGCAGGCTCGCGACGCGCGCCATGGCGGTATCAGCCTTTCGGGCTCTTCAGCGTGAAGTCGTAGCTGCCGTAGTGCAGGTAGTTCGCCCAGTCCGCGGATGGCAGGGCACGCACCGCGGCGCGCGCCACGTTGAGCGCGGCACCGATCGACTCGCCCCGGGCCAGGTCGCGGTAGAGCGCGTCGGCGAATGCGGCCGCCGCCTCGTCGGCCACCGGCCACCAGGTGCCGATGAAATTGGCGACCCCGCCGCGGAGGAACGCTTCCGCGAAGCCGACGCTGCGGTCGAGCTGCCGCAGCGGGTTCACCGTCGCGCGCAGGCGGCCGGATTCGCAGGCGTTGAAGAAGACGAGCGCGGGCACGGAATCCATCGCGGCGAGGTCCGCGCCCGAGAGCACGCGGCCGCCGGCGCAAAGGATGCCGCTCGACGCCGGCGCCGCGGGGTCGAACCAGGCGTGCCCGGCAAAGTGGATGGCGTCGTAGTCGCCGGAGCGGAACTCGGCGAGCAGGCGCGCGCGCGTCGCGTCGGCACCGCGGATCGCCGTGATGCCGGCGCCCTCGACCCGCGTGAGCATCGCGGCCACGCGCTCGCCTTCCTCGACGGCGCCAGGCAGGTCGCCGGTCGGGTTGACGACGAGCAGCACGTTGAATTCCTTCGCGCGACGTCGCTGCTCGCGCCACTTGGCGACCGACATCCCTTCCGCGGCATAGCGGCGCGAGAGCCCCAGGGCACCCGCCGGCGCCCAGCCCTTGAGTGAAAGCACTTCCCAGGGCCAGTGCCCGCTCGCCGAGTCGTGCACGACGACGAGCGGCGCGGACTTGACCGAGGGCAGCGCTTCTGCGATCTCAGGCGGCAGCAGGTGTCCCGCGAGGCGCTCGCCGAACTCGGCGAGGTCGCCGATGGACATGCCGGGCACGAGGCGGGAATGCTCCCGCTCCAGCAGACGATGGTCGAGGCGGCGGCTGGCGACGAGCGCGGTCGCCTTCGGCGCCGGGCCGAGCAGGGCGACGCGCAGCGTCGCCGCCGACTCCTGCACGAACAGCCAGGCGAGCGGCGTCGCAGTGGGTTTCGGCGGGCGCGCGGCCTTGCGGGCGGGCTTGCGCTCGCGTGCGAGCTTGAGCAGCGGCGCCGCGGGATGCAGGCGCAGGAGGTCCTCGGCAACGCGCCGCGCCTCGGCGATGCGCGCCGGGTCGCGCGAGACAATCGTGATGCGCTTGACACGCTGGCCGGGTTCGAGGTCGGCGAGCGCCGTCAGTACGCCCTCGAGCTGTGCGCGCGCCGCGTCCGCGGGCCCGGTGCCCGAAGTCGTGCCCCAGAGCACCATGGCGAAGTTCTCGATGCCCGCGAGCGCGAGCGTGCGCGTCACGTTCGCCGCCGCGAGACGCTGCACGTCGGGGCCATAGCGGGCGAAGTGCCCGAGTCCCGCGAACACGACGAGCTGCGGCACGAGGCCGCTGCGACCGACCGGCAGCACGAACACTTCGCCGGCGGCGGAACTGATCGCCCGCCGCCGCGCGAGGTCACTGATCGCGCCGTTGAGCATCCGGTCGATGTCCTGGGCGGCGCCGGCCGGCTCGACGTTCGCGAAGGCGCCGAGCACGACCGCGGCGGCCTTGCTCTGCGTGATGCTGCCTTCCATGAACGAGAGCTCAACGGGCTTGGCCGCCGCGTCGCGCTTCGGCACGGCGGCGGCCGTAGACGGCAGGGTGACGCCGACGAACTCGTGCAGGAACTCGCGTTGCTCGCGCTCGGAGAGGTCGCCCCATGCGACCTTCGGCTCGGGCGGGGCGCGCAGGTCCTCCTGCCAGAGCGTCGTCACGCCGCGCCGGCGCGGCAGCACCTGCGGCAGCGCGGTCGTCGTGCCGGCGCGCGCGAGGTCCGCGACCGCGCGCCCGACGTCCGGGTTGCCCGGCAGCGAGCCGTGGCTTTCCTCCGCGTACCAGGTTTCGAGCCCCGGCCATTGCGCGAGGGCGAGCGGCACGGTGCCGTCTCCCGCCGGCCCGCGGCCGAACGACAGCTTGCTGCCTGAACGGCGCAGGCCAAGCACGGTGTCCTGGCCGAAACCCGCGATCAGGCGGAAGCGATCGTCCGGGGGCGGCAGTCGCTTGATCGCATCGCGTGCGGCGTCGAGCAGGCGTGACTCGGGCTTCGGCCCGTCAGGCCACTGGCCGGGGTCGAAGGGATCAAAGTCCTTGCACAGGCTCGCCGCGGGCAGCAACTCGCAGAGTCCCGGGAACGTCACGATGAGCTCTCGCGCCAGATCCTCGGCGCTGTGCTTGAGGTCGAGCATCGCCACGCGGCGGATCAGCGGGTAAGTGCCGCGTAACGCCTGAATCGAAACAAAAGTGCCCTTGTTGGGCGCGCCGAGCTGGATGACGCGCGAGATGCGCTCGCCGCCCTTGTGCGCCAGCGCCGCGCGCGCGACGAGCCCGCCCTGGCTGTGTCCCACGACGACGACGTCCTGGCGGCGCTCGCGCAGCAGGCGGTCGGCGAGTTCGCGGCCGTTCCACAGCGTGTCGCGGCGCCAATCGTAGGGGTGGAACACCGCGTCGAACCCGGCGATGCGCAGCACGAGGCGCAGGCGCTCGTAGGCGAACTTGAGGACCCCGACCGCCCAGTAGCGGTTGCCTGTGGGCAGGGCGAGCTTCACGAGCTGGCCCTGCGCGATCTCGACCGGGTCGAACCAGGTGACGTCGGCGCCGCCGTTCTTGCGCAGGCGCCCGATGCTCGAGCCCATGATGCCCGGGAGGATCAGGAGGCGCGGGCCGCCGCGCATGCCGGCCGCGCGGCGCGCCAGGCGGGAAAGCTCCTGTTCCATCTCCAGGTACGCGGGCATCGCGCGATTCTACCGATGCGACACTAGAATGGTGCGGTGGACACGTTCGCGAAAGACCGCCTGCCGCCCAGGGACCAGTGGCCGCGGCTGCATTTCGACCTCCCGGAACTCGTCTATCCCGACCGGCTGAACTGCGCGACGGTGCTGCTCGACGACGCCGTCGCCGAGGGCCACGGCGAACGGCCTGCGATCCTCGCCGAGGCGGGCACGATCACCTACCGCGAACTGCTCGCACGGGCGAACCGCATCGCGAACGTCCTGGCGGGCGCCGGCGTCGTGCCGGGCAACCGGGTGCTGCTGCGCGGCTACAACGGGCCCGAGCTCTACGCGGCCTGGCTCGCCGTCATGAAGGCGGGCGCGATCGCGGTCACCACCATGCCGATGCTGCGCGCGCCGGAACTGACCTCGATCATCGGCAAGGCAAAGCCGGGTTTTGCGCTGTGTGACCAGCGCCTCGCCGGCGAGCTAACCGCGGTCGCCGCGCAGGACGGCGTGGGGACCGTCATCACCTGGGGAACCGGCGACCTGGAGGCACGGATGGCGGCGGCCTCCGACCGGTTCGCGAACGCCGATACGGCCGCGGACGACATCTGCCTGCTCGCCTTCACCTCCGGCACCACCGGCCAGCCCAAGGCCTGCATGCATTTCCACCGCGACGTCCTCGCGATGGCAGATGTCGTCGCGCGGCACCTGCTGCAGACGACGCCCGACGACGTCTATGCCGGCAGTCCGCCGCTCGGGTTCACCTTCGGCCTCGGCGCGCTGCTCGTGTTTCCGCTGCGCTTCCGCGCCGCGACCGTGCCGATCGAGCAGCCGGCACCCGCGGCGGTGCTCGCCGCGATCGAGCGGCATCGGATCACCTGCTTCTTCACGGCGCCGTTCGCCTATCGGGCGCTCGCCGGAGAGCTCGCGGGCCGCGACCTCAGTTCACTGAAGCGCTGCGTGTCAGCCGGCGAGTTCCTGCCGAAATCGGTGTCGGACCTGTGGTTCGAGAAGACGGGCATCCGGATCATCGACGGCATCGGCGCGACCGAGATGATCCACATCTTCATCTCGGCGGCAGGCCCGGACATCCGGCCCGGCTCGACCGGCAAGGCCCTGCCGGGCTATCGCGCCTGCCTGCTCGACGAGGATGGCGAGGTCATGCTGCCCGGCGCCACCGGCCGGCTCGCGGTGACCGGCCCGACCGGCTGCCGGTACCTCGACGACGAGCGCCAGCGCGACTACGTGCAGAACGGGTGGAACGTCACCGGCGACCTGTATCGCCTCGACGAGGACGGCTTTTTCTGGTTCGTGGCGCGTGCCGACGACATGATCGTCTCGGCCGGCTACAACATCGCGGGGCCCGAAGTGGAATGGGCCCTGCTCGCGCACCCGGCGATCCGCGAATGCGCCGTCATCGGCGCGGCCGACGCGGAACGCGGGATGATCGTGAAGGCCTGCGTCGTACTGACTGCGGGGCGGGCAGGGGACATCGCGCTGGTGAAGGAACTCCAGGACTTCGTGAAGCGGCGCATCGCCCCCTACAAGTACCCCCGGGTCATCGAGTTCCTCGACGCACTGCCCAAGACCGCGACCGGCAAGCTCTCCCGCAAGGCCCTGCGCACGCCCTGAAAGGGACGCGCACCTTCATATTCGTGAAAGTGCGCGTCCCTTTCGCCGGAAGTGCTTGACATCTAAAATATTGAGGCCTGTAATAGCCCGGTGAAGCGCATCGTCTGCCTCGGCGGGGGCCCCGCAGGGCTCTACGCCGCCATCCTGTTCCGCAAGGCGCTGCCGCGCGCGCGGGTCGAGGTCTATGAGCGCAACAGCCCGGACGACACCTTCGGCTGGGGCGTGGTGTTCTCGGACCGCACCATGGAGGGCTTCGCCGCCGCGGACGCGCCATCGCACGCGTCCATCACCGGCGGGTTCCACCACTGGGACGACATCGACGTCCACTACCGGGGCACGGTCACGACCACCGGCGGACACGGCTTCTGCGGCATCGAGCGCAAGCGCCTGCTCGGCATCCTTCAGGATCGCGGCGCCGCCCTCGGCGTCGCGCACCATTTCCGGCACGAAGTCGAGGATGACGCACAGTTCGCGGACGCCGACCTCGTGGTCGCGGCGGACGGCGTCAACAGCGCGACCCGCAGGCGCCACGGCGCGGTGTTCGACCCGGACATCGACACGCGCGAGTGCCGCTACATCTGGCTCGGCACGACGAAGCCGTTCCCGGCCTTCACCTTCGCCTTCGAGGAAACGGAGCACGGCTGGTTCCAGATCCACGCCTACCAGTTCAGCCAGACGCTCTCGACCGTGATCGTCGAGACGCGGGAGGAGACGTGGCGCGCGCACGGCCTCGACGCGGCGAACCACGAGCAGTCGATCGCCTTCTGCGAGAAGCAGTTCGAAAGGTACCTCGACGGCCACCGGCTCATGAGCAACGCCGCGCACCTGCGCGGCTCCGCCTGGCTCAATTTCCAGCGCGTGCTGTGCAAGCGCTGGCATCACGGCAACCGCGTGCTGATCGGCGACGCCGCTCACACCGCGCACTTCTCCATCGGGTCGGGTACGAAGCTCGCGATGGAGGACGCGATCGCGCTCGTCGCCCGGACTGCCGGGGCGGCGGACGTTCCCGCGGCGCTCGCCGCCTACCAGGACGAGCGCGAGACCGAGGCGCTGCGCCTGCAGAGCGCTGCGCGCAACCGGATGCGCTGGTTCGAGGATGTGGCGCGCTACACGAGGCTCGAGCCCTGGCAGTTTACCTACAGCCTGCTGACCGGCAGCCAGCGCATCGGCCACGCGAACCTGAAGCTGCGCGACCCGGCATTCGTGGCGGAGGTCGAGGCGCGGCTCGCAAGGCGCGTGGGCGCCGACGTCCCGCGACCGCCGATGTTCCTGCCGCTCGAGATTCGCGGCATGCGGCTCGAGAATCGCGTCGTGGTCTCGCCGATGGCGCAGTACTCGGCCGAGGACGGCATGCCCGGGGACTGGCACCTCGTGCATCTCGGCTCGCGCGCGACGGGCGGGGCCGGGCTGGTCTTCACCGAGATGACCTGCGTGTCTCCCGAAGGGCGAATCTCGCCGGGCTGCACCGGGCTCTGGAACGAGGCGCAACGCGACGCGTGGCGGCGCATCGCAGAGTTCGTGCACGCCAACAGCCGCACGAAGCTCTGCATGCAGCTCGGGCACTCCGGCCGCAAGGGCTCGACCCAGCTCGGCTGGCAGGACGAGGACCGCCCGCTGCCAGCCGGAAACTGGGAGACGCTCGCGCCCTCGCCGATGCCGTACCTCGAGGGCGTCAGCGCGAGGCCCCGCGAGATGACGCGCGCCGACATGGACCTCGTGCTCGGCGAGTTCGTGAGGAGCGCGCGCTACGCGCACGAGGCCGGCTTCGACATGCTCGAAGTGCACATGGCCCACGGCTACCTGCTCGCGAGCTTCCTCTCGCCGCTCACCAACCGGCGCACGGACGGCTATGGCGGCGACATCGGAAAT
>DATMEC010000288.1:0-2726 GCA_035557125.1 Steroidobacteraceae bacterium | reverse complement strand
GCGGATCGGCGTGTCGCGCAGGTCGTAGCGGCACACCGCGTGCGCGAAGGCGGGATCGAGCCGCGGCAGCGTCGCCTCGAACGGCGTCGGCGCCGGCACGAGATAGACCTGGTTCGCGGGGCCAAGCCGCTCGATGCGCGTGTAGGCGTCCTCGAGCGCGAGGCGCGGCAGCGCAAGTACCGTCGTCAGATGCACGAGCCCGCCAATGACGAGCCCGGCCGCGATCGGCAAGGGATCGATCCTCATGGGCACGCCACCTGTGTCACGCTCGGCATGTCGACCTGCTCGCCGGTGCGCGTCGCGAGGCCGACCGGGGCGTCATAGAGCCGGAGCACGAGCACGATGCGGTCGCGCCCGCCGGTCGGCAGCCAGTTGCCGCTGCGCGCGCGCGGCGCTGCCGTCACCTCGAACGTGGCGTCCTGCTTCCAGACGATCTCCGTGCTGTTGAAATTGTAGCGCTCGGCCGGGTTGTCGATCAGCCGGCCGCGGTCGTCATAGACGGTGAGCGTCCAGAAGCGCGCGTTCGCGAGCCGACCCTTGATCAGGATTTCGCAGCGGCCGTCGAGTGCCGAGCCGTTGTCGGCCGCGGCCGCCTCGAACAGGAGCCCGTCCGCGCGCTCGAGCGGCAGCTCGCCGGAGCGCGCAAACGACGCGCGCGCATAGGGGTCTGCGTCAGAAGTACCCGAGCGCGGCCACACCGACCACGCGCCGAGCTGCACCGCGCCGAAGCCGTTGCTGCGCGCCGACGCGAGCCACGTCAGGCCGAGGCCGGTGAGCGCACCGACGGCGAGGGCGAGAAGGACTACAAGAACGCGCAAGGGAATGATTCCGGTCGGTATGCGGTGCCGACGGAACTATATCAGTTGCCGCGCGCCGCCGCGCCCGCCGCTTGCGTCGCCGCGCGGCGGTCCGGCTGGGCGGCCAAGGGCGGCGCCCCGGCGGGCGTCGCGTCGCGCAACAGCTTTTCGATGCGCAGCAGCTGCTCGACCGAGCGCACCGAAAGCGTCGTCGGCCGCCGCGCCTGCGGCTCGCCCGGCTGCTGCGCGACCGGCGTCCCGCCCGTCGACGGCGGCGTGCCGGTGAGGCCGACGAGCGGGGCGGGAATGATGCCCTGATGCGCATAGGCCATCGCCTTCTGCCACGTCATGGCCGGCAGCGACCCGCCGGTCATGCGCCGCGTCGGCGAGTAGTCGTCATTGCCGATCCAGATGCCGGCGACGAGATTGCCCGTGTAGCCGACGAACCAAGCGTCGCGATAGGCGTTCGTCGTGCCCGTCTTGCCCGCGACGAAGAAGCCGTCGATGCGCGCGCGCCGGCCGGTGCCGGCTTCCACGACGTTGTGCAGCATCTGGTTCATGGAGGCGACCGCCTGCTGCGTGAAGACGCGCGGCCGGTTTTCCTTGCTCTCGCGCCACACCACTTCGCCGAGCGGCGTGCGGATCTCGATCGCGGCGTGGCCTTCCACTTTCAGGCCGCCGCTCGCGAAATGCGCGTAGGCCTGCGTCATCTCGAGCACGGTCAGGTCGGCGGCACCGAGCGGCAGCGGCCGGCTGATGATGATCTCGCTCTTCACGCCCATCTTGCGCATATTCTCGACGATCTTGTCGCGGCCGACGCGCTCGGCCGTGCGCACCGCCGGAATGTTGAGCGAGCGCGTCAGCGCGTTCATCATGGTGACGGGGCCGGCATAGCCGCCGGAATAATTGCGCGGGCACCAGTTGCCGATGCAGAGCGGGCTGTCATTGATGATCGTGTTGATCGTCTGCCCCTGCATGAGCGCGGTGATGTAGACATACGGCTTGAACGAGGAGCCCGGCTGCCGCTGCGCGTCGACCGCGCGGTTGAACTGGCTCTGCCCGTAGTCGCGCCCGCCGATCATGGCGCGCACAAGCCCCGTCGGCTCCATGATCACCATCGCCGCCTGGCTCGCGCCGTAATCCTTGCCGAACTGGCGCATGTTGCTTTCGACCGCCTGCTCCGACGCGCGCTGGATGTTCGGGTCGAGGCCGGTGCGCACGACGAAGACGCGCTCCGTCACCTTGCCCGCGAGCCTGCGGTCGATGAGATCGGCGACCTCGCGATAGGCCCAGTCGAGATAATAGTTCGGCGTCTCCTCGTCGCGCCGGTCGATCGCGCGCGCGGGCGTGCGGCGGGCGCCGAACACCTGGCCTTCGGTCATGAAGCTCGCCTCGACCAGGTTGTCGAGCACGATCGAGGCGCGCGCGCGCGCGGCGGCGAGGTTGATGTGCGGCGCGAAGCGCGCCGGCGCCTTGAACAGGCCCGCCAGCATCGCGGCTTCGGCGAGCGTCACGTCGCGCGCGGATTTCCCGAAATAATAGACCGCCGCTCCGTCGACGCCGAACGCGCCGCCGCCAAGATAGGCGCGGTCGAGGTAAAGCTTCAAAATCTCGCGCTTCGTCAGCCGCGTCTCGAGCCACATGGCGAGGAACGCTTCCTTGACCTTGCGCTCGATCGTGCGCTCGTTCGAGAGGAACAGGTTCTTCGCGAGCTGCTGCGTGATCGACGAGCCGCCCTGCACGACGCCCTGCGCGCGCACGTTCTCGGTGAGCGCGCGCGCGGTGCCCGCGAAGTCGATGCCGAAATGCTCGTAGAAGCGCCGGTCTTCGGTGGCGAGCACGGCCTTGATCAGGTGGTCGGGGAATTCCTCGAGCGGCACCGTGTCGTTGTGGCGGATGCCGCGTTCGCCGAGCTTGTTGCCGTAGCGG
>DATMEC010000287.1:0-2027 GCA_035557125.1 Steroidobacteraceae bacterium | reverse complement strand
CGCAGTCAAGGCGATCAACGCGGCGCGGCTCGCGCTCCGCGGCGACGGCACGCACAAGGTGTCTCTCGACCAGGTGATCGCGACCATGCGCCAGACCGGCTACGACATGAAGTCGATCTACAAGGAAACCTCGCAGGGCGGGTTGGCCGTCAACGTGCCGGAGTGCTGATGTCGTTCGCCAACTGCGGAGTACGCACGGCCCGTCTTCCGCTAGCCTAGCGGTCCCCGCCGACCCGGAGGCCGCACCGATGTCCAAAGCGCTGCTCGCAACTCTTGCCTGCGTGCCGCTCGCCGTGCTGGCCGGCCAACCGTCGCCTCGCGAGCTAGCGGTCGCGAGCGCGGCCGCGGGCGACGTGGTCGAAGGCGCGGCGCGGCTCGAGCGGCTCGTTTCGGGCCTGCAACACCCGTGGAGCCTCGCCTTCACGCCGGACGGCGACATCCTCGTCACGGAAAAATACCGCGGCCTGCGCGTCGTGCAGGACGGCAAGCTGCTCCCCGGGCCGCTCGCGGGCGGTCCGCCCGGCGTCTTCGCCGAGGCGGACAGCGGCCTGCTCGACGTCGCGCTCGACCCGGACTTCGCGCGCAACCGGGTGCTGTTCCTGTCTTTTGCGGAGGGTGATGCGAAAGCCAACCGCACGGCTGTCTGGCGCGCGCGTTACCAAGGTGGCCGGCTCGTGGACGGGCACGTGATCTTCCGCGCGGCGCCCGACAAGGCGGGGCCGGGCCATCCGGGCGGACGCCTCCTTTTCCTTCCGGACGGGACGCTGCTGCTCACCGTCGGCGACGGTTTCGACTACAAGGACGCGGCGCAGGACCTCGGCTCGCACCTCGGCAAGATCCTGCGCCTGACGCGCGACGGCGCCGCGCCGCCGGACAACCCCTTCGCTGGACGCGAAGGCGCGCGGCCGGAGATCTGGACCTCGGGTCATCGCAACCCGCAGGGCCTGGCGCGCGATCCCGTGACCGGCGACGTCTGGGAACACGAGCACGGCCCGCGGGGCGGCGACGAGGTCAACCGCCTGCGCGCCGGCGCCAACTACGGCTGGCCGCTCGTCACTCACGGCATCGACTACGACCTTTCGATCGTCTCCGAGCGCGCGTTCGCGCCCGGCATCGAGCGCTCGTGGTTTTTCTGGGCGCCCTCGATCGCGCCGTCGGGGCTCGCCGCGTACCGGGGCCGGGCCTTCCCCGACTGGGACGGCAAGCTGCTGGTCGGCGGCCTCGTGTCCAAGTCGGTCAGCCGGCTGCGGCCGGCCAAGCAGCGCGGGTTCTTCGTCGAGGAGGAACGGATGTTCGGCTCGCAGGACAAGCGCATCCGCGACGTGCGCGTGGGTCCCGACGGCTACGTCTACCTCTTGATCGACGAGGACGACGCCGAGCTCTGGCGGCTCGTCGCGAAGTAGTCCGTTGCCCGCACCAGCGCGTCGGTGATGCCGGGCTCGAACGCTGAATGCCCCGCGTCGCCGATGACCTGGAGCTCCGCTTCCGGCCAGGCGCGATGCAGGTCCCAGGCCGAGACCATCGGACAGACGACGTCGTGCCGGCCCTGCACGATCACCGCCGGTATGTGCCGGATGCGGCCGACGTCGTCGAGCAGCTGGCTCTCGCGCTTCATGAATCCGCCATTCACGAAGTAGTGGCACTCGATGCGCGCGACCGCGAGGGCGAACGCGTCCTCGCCCCAGCGGCGCACGTTGTCATCGTCCGTCAGCAGGTAGCTGGTCGAGCCCTCCCAGACCGCCCAGGCCCGCGCGGCCGCCTGCGCCTCGGCAGGTTCGCTTCCGGTCAGCCGCCGGTGGAATGCGTGCATGAGGTCTCCGCGCTCCGCGGGGGGAATCGGCGCGACGTACTCTTCCCAGCGGTCGGGATACAGGTAAGACGCACCTTCCTGGTAGAACCAGTCGAGCTCGCGCTTGCGCAGCAGGAAGATGCCGCGCAGCACGAGCTCGGTCACGCGATCCGGATGCGCCTCGGCGTAGGCGAGGGCGAGCGTCGAGCCCCAGGAGCCGCCGAACGCCTGCCAGCAC
>DATMEC010000286.1:0-7028 GCA_035557125.1 Steroidobacteraceae bacterium | reverse complement strand
GAGGCCTGCGCCGGCGTCAGGCGCGCGGCGAAGCCGTTCATGGCGTGGCGATAGCTGTAAATCTTGCGTTGCGAGGCGCCGATTCTCGCGAGCAGCGCGTCCTGCTGCCCACCGATGCGCGCCGCATACATCTGCGCCTGGCCCGAGCGCGCGTCATAGCGCTCGCCGGCCGCTGGCGCCGACTTCGCGAAGCCCGCGACTCCGCCCGCATACGCAATCGCCGGCTGGTCCACCATCTGGACCACGTACACCTTTGCCTCGCGGCTCGCCGCTTCGCGCCCCGCGGCGAATCGCTGAAGCAGCGATTTGTCAGCTGCCTGTGGATTGCGGACGGATTGAGCATTGACCGGGGCACCGGCCGCCAACGTCGCCGCGACCGCGGCGAGTACGACGAGCATTGAACGCATCGCGATTTCCCCCTATCCCTTATTAGTGTCCCAGCTAAGGCCAGGATCCCTTGCGTGCTGTTTACAAGAGATTCCCGCCGTTTACAACCTGAGCGACGGGCATTAAGTCCAATCGCCTGAAAAAACTTTCAGGGGAGCGGGTGCGATGCAAAAGAAAGTTCGGCGACCGGACGTCCGCCGAGCAGGTGCTCCTGGATGATTCTCTCGATATTCTCCGGCGTTGCATGCCGGTACCAGGTGCCTTCCGGGTAGACGAGCATGATCGGGCCTTCGCGGCAGATGCGCAGGCAATCGACACGCGTCCGTAGGACACCACCGTCGGCGTCCGACAGCCCGACTTCGCGCAGGCGCTTCTTCAGGTATTTCCATGACGCCTCGCTGACCTCCTTCGGCGCGCAGTCGCCGTGCATGCAGAAGAATACATGGCGCGTGCTGCCGGCGAGCCCGATCTTCGCGACGGCGGCCTCGATCGTGGGTGACTTCGGGTTTTCGCCGATGCCGCTCACAGCGCCGCCTCGTCCATCTCGCCGGTGCGGATGCGGATCACGCGCTCGATTGCGGTGACGAAGATCTTGCCGTCGCCGACCTTGCCGGTCTTGGCGGCGTTGATGATCGCCTCGGTCACCTGCTCGACGAGGTCGTCGCGCACCGCAACCTCGATGCGTGTCTTCGGCACGAAGTCGACGACGTACTCCGCGCCGCGGTAGAGCTCGGTGTGGCCGCGCTGGCGGCCGAAGCCCTTCACCTCCGTCACGGTCATGCCGGAGATCCCGATCTCGGAGAGCGCCGCGCGGACGTCGTCGAGCTTGAAGGGCTTGATGATGGCGGTGACGAGTTTCATCGCGGCTCCTGGGGCCGGCCTGCGTTGCGAGGCCCGGTTCCTGATTCTACGGATTTGCCCTCGATTAGTGGCGGGCCCGGTGCGGGCCGGCTGGCTAGCGTGTGCGCAACTGGCGGGATGCCGGTTTCAAGGGAGACTGCAATGGAACTGCCCGTCACGCCGCGCCGGAACTGCGCGATTGCGGCTCTCGCCGCAATGTTGCTGGCCACGTCCGCGGCCGACGCCGCAGTCGGCCGCACGCCCGGCTTTGCCTCCGTCTCAGACGATGGCGAGGCGGTTTACTCCATCCCACTCGACCTGCCTCCGGGCACCAACGGGCTGACGCCCACGCTCTCGCTTGACTACCGGCACCGCGCGCGGGGAGGCCTTCTCGGTGTCGGCTGGTCCGTCGGCGGGCTTTCGCAGATCACGCGCTGCGCCAAGACGATTGCCCAGGACGGCGTCGCGGCGCCGGCGTCGCGCTCTCCCGACACGCGCTTCTGTCTCGACGGCCAGCGGCTCGTCATCGTCAGCGGCACCTTCTACAACCAGCCGAACGCGGAGTACCGGACGGAGATCGAGTCCTTCGCCCGGATCCGCGCCGTCGCCGGCACGATCGACAACGGTCCGGCGCACTTCGTCGTCGAGGGACTCGACGGACGGATCTACGAATACGGCGCGACCGCAGATTCGAGCATCGACGGCCGCTCGACCGCGCCGGCTGGCGGAGCGCGCACCTGGGCGCTGAGCCGTATGCGCGACCGGTCCGGCAACGTCATCGACTACCGCTACACGGAAGAGTCCGCGAGCACCGCGTTCCGCATCGCCTCCATCCGGTACAACGCCAACCCGTCGCGCGGCGTCACGGCGTCGCACGAGATCGCGTTTTCATACGCGACGCGTCCCAGCACGGAAGTCGACGCCGGGTATCACGCCGGCATGCCCGTGCGCCACATGATGCGGCTCTCGCGCATCGACGTGCTCCACGGCGCCCAGGTGCTCCGCCGCTACGAGCTCGCGTACGAGCCCATGCTCTCATCCGGCGGACGCAGCCGCCTCGCCTCGGTCAAGGAATGTGGCGCCGGCGGCAGCGACTGCTTTGCGCCGACGGTTTTCAAGTGGCAGGACGGCGAAGCCGGCATGTCACCCGTTGCAGCGTTCACGGCGTCGATGCCGGCGACGACGCCGTACCCGTTGACGGCCCGCTGGAATCTCGCGGACATCGACGGCGACGGCCGCAACGACTACGTTTTCGCCGGGGGCACGCAAATGTCCTCCGCCACGATTCAGTATCGGCTGAGCCGGGTGGATGGCGCGTTCGGCCCCGCTGTGAACACGGGCATCCCCTGCCCGACCGGTATCGGCATGCCGTTCGACGCGAACGGCGACGGGCGGATGGATTTCCTGATGGGCGCTAACGGCCGCTGGGCGATCGTGCGCGGAAGCGCCACGGGTCTCGGCGCGTTGGTCGATACGGGAATCGCATTGCCAGCGGGAACGCGCGACTTCCGGGGAGCCGACATCAACGGCGACGGCCTCGGGGACATCGTATGGTCCCAGGTGCCCGTAAACGACACGTTGCGGGTCCGTGCGCAGCTTGCGAAGCCGGCGGGCGGATATGGCGCTCCCGTCACGCTCTATTCGCAGTGGGACACCGTCGGGTACGAACAGCCGGAGGGCGGGGACTTCATCGGATATCCCGGCCGCCGCGTGGATCTCGACGGCGACGGCGACGAAGAGCTGCTGATGCACGAGAACTACACGGTCGCGCGAATCTCGGCGTCCGGGTTCGCGACGGATCGCCCGGACAACGTGTTCCGCGGCGGCGTCCCTCTTGACTTCAACGACGACGGCTGCACTGACCTCGCGTACAAGCACTTGTCGAGCCAGACGTTGCGCGTCCGCCTCAGTGCCTGCACGGTGAATGCGCCCACATCGGAGCTGCTGGGGCCGGCCTGGACGAGCGGCTTCGAGCCCGAGGCGCTCGACTGGAACGGAGACGGACGCGACGACGTCCTGCTGCGTGGGACCACCAACTGGCTGGTCGCCCTTTCGCTGGGCGACGCCGTGGCTCCGTTCCTGGATACCGGAACCCCGCACGAGGGCGCCGCAGCGATCGCGGGCCGCGACCTCGACGGCGATGGCCTCGATGACATTGCACTGAAGGCTTCGACGCAGATACGCGCGCGTTTTCGCACCGGTCCCATGCCTGACCTGCTCACATCGGCCACTGACGGCTTCGGCGTCACCGCGATCTTTGCATTCCGGCCGTTGACGGACGCCGCCGTTCACGCGGCGGGCGCGTCGGCCGGCTGGCCGGATCCGCACCTACAGACCAACGATCTCGTCGTGTCCCAGCTCAGTACGACCGACGGAACCGGCAAGGGATACCGGTCCACGACCGAGTTTCGCTACGAGGGATTGCGCGGCAACCTTCAGGGCCGGGGTTCGCTGGGCTTCGGCAAGGTCATCCGCGCGGAATCCCGTGGCGAGGGCTTGCGGTCCATGCTCACGCGACGCCAGGACTATCCGTTCACCGGGCTGCCGCAATCCCTGGTCGTCCAGCAACCGAACGGACGGGAGGTCGCCTCGACCGGATATTCCTGGTCGAAGCTCGACATCGGCCCCACGTTGCAGCGGCGCCTCTACCCCTACCCGTCCAGCATCACGACGCGGCGCTTCGAGGTCGGCGGCAGCCTCGACGGCGCCGAGATCGCGCGCAGCGTGCGCGCGATCGCCGCGATCGACGTCACGTCGGGCCTCGTCACGGACGAGACAAGGACGACCACCGAGATGGCGGGCGGCGTGAACACGGGCTCGTCCTCGAGCTTGCGCATCCAGAATTCGGACCTCCTCAACGACACTCCCAACTGGTGTCTCGGCCGCTCGCAGGCGGTGGAAATTACGGCGAGCCACACGTTGCCGGGCGGCGCGCCGATCGTCCGCACCGCGGACCAAGCCTGGGACGGCGCGAAATGCCGCCCCACCCGCATCCGTCTGTTTCCGGGTGACAGCCATTGGCAGGTGATCCACGACCTCGGCTACGACGGATTCGGCAATGTCACAAGTGAGAAGGTGACCGGCGCCGGCATGGCCGCGCGAACGGTTACGACGCAATGGGACGCGCGCGGGAGGTTGCCCGTGCAGGTGGCGAATCCGCTGTCGCAGGCAGTGCGCTACGCCTGGGACGAAGCCCGCGGCCAGCCCCTCGCGTTCACGGATCCGAACGGCGTCGCGATGACGTGGGCGTATGACACGTTCGGCCAGCCGGTGCGCGAGACGCAGCCAGACGGAACCGCCACGCGCTGGTCGCGCGAAGCCTGCAAGGGCACATGCGACACGCGAGTGAAATACCGCCTGCGCCAGGACGACCTCGACAGCGCGGGCGCCGTGAAGCTCACAACATGGTTCGACGTCGACCAGCATGATCGCGGTTTTCGCGCCCAGTCGATGCAGCCCGGCGGCGCCTATGCCGGAGCCACAGTGGACTTCGACACAAAAGGCCGCATCGCGCGGCACGAACTGCCGCATTGGACCGGTAGCCAGCCGCACGGCAGCCGGTCGTTCGAGTACGACATGCTCGGCCGCCTCGTCTCCGATCGGCTGTCGGCTGTCGGCGGTCCCGTCAGCGGGTCAGTGACCTTGAGCCACGACGGCCTCGCGATGATGCAGACGGACTCGCTCGGCCGCGTGACGACCGGGACGCGAATCGCCTGGGGCCCGCTGAGCGAAATGGTCGACGCGCTTGGTGAGCGCACGCGCTACGAGTACGACGCCTTCGGCGGATTGCTGCGGGTGCGAGATGCGCTGGGCGACACGGTCTCATCCATCTCTTACAACCCGCGCGGATTCAAGCTTGCGGTCGATGACAGCGATCGCGGAGCCTGGACCTGGACACGGAATGCGCTCGGCGAGGTCACCGCGTTGCGCGACGCCAAGGGCACGGTCTCGCAGTTCACCTACGACGCGCTCGGCCGGGTGACCCAGCGGACGAATGCCGACGGCACCGCGAAGTGGACCTGGGGCGCTTCGGCGGCGGGCAGGAACATCGGGCGCCTGGCTGCGCTGTCGGGGCCCGGATACTCCGAGTCCTTCGCCTATGACGGCGCGGGCCGGCCGGCAACGCACACGATCACGAGCGACGCGCCGTACCGGTTCGACTTCAGCTACAACGCGCTCGGCCTGCTCGAGATCCTTACGTATCCTTCGGCCGGAGCCGGCGAACGATTCTGGATCGCACACTTCTACGACGCCGGTCGCGTCACGCAGATCCAAAGCGCTAACAACGCGGCAGGAACGATCTGGACGCTCAACACCCAGGATGCCGCCGGCAATGTCCTGGACGAGACCTTGGGCGCGTCGGTGCGGGTCGTCAGCGGCTTCTCGCCGCTCACCGGCGACCTCGAATACCGCCAGACCCGCGACGGCGGCAGCGCGACGATCCAGGACCTCGCGTACGACTGGGATGCCGCCGGAAACCTGTCGGGACGCCGCGACCTGATCCAGGGCCTGCGCGAGGATTTCCACTACGACGCGCTCGACCGCCTCGTCCAGTCTCGCCGCAACGGCACCGTCAATCTTGAGCTCGACTACGACCCGATCGGCAACATCCGGCGCAAATCCGACGTCTGCAGCGGGACGGGGTCCTGCTACACGTATCACGCTGCGCGCAAGCACGCGGTCGTCTCCGTGGGCGGGCGCAAGTACGCCTACGACGCTAACGGAAACATGACGAAGCGCAAGGGCATGGCAATCGCGTGGAGCGCCGACAATTTGCCGCTCGCGATCGTGGGTAGCGGCGGCAGCCGCAGCGACTTCTCCTATGGACCCGACGGCAACAGGTGGCGGCAGGCAGCGCGCTATGGGACCACGACCGAAACGACGACCTATGCGGGCGGCCTGTTCGAAAAGGTGACGAACGCGGGGCAGACGACGTGGCGGCACTACGTTCCGGCGCCCGGCGGGACGGCGCTGCACCTTCGTCACGGCAATGGCGCGGCCGCGGAAACGCGCTTCCTCACGCTTGATCACCTCGGCAGCACCGACCGGGTTGTCGATGCGGACGGAAACGTCATCGTCGCGGAAAGTTTCGGGGCCCTCGGCGCCCGACGCCGGCCGGCGTGGACGGGCATCCCGACTGCGGCCGACCTCGCGAAGATTGCCGCGGCAACGCGCGACGGATTCACCGGCCACGAGATGCTCGACAACCTGGGCCTCGTCCACATGAACGGGCGCGTGTACGACCCAGAGATCGGGCGATTCATCAGCGCCGATCCGTACGTGACGTTGCCGTACGACAGCCAGGGCCTGAACCGCTACGCCTATACGCTGAACAACCCCCTTGCGTTCACCGATCCGAGCGGCTTCGACCCCGTGCCCTGCCTCGCCACGCAGTCCGGCAATTGCGTGCAGATCACGGTCATCGCCGTGTCCTGGCCCGATTACATGCGCTCAATCGGCGGCGCGCATGCTAGTGAAGTCGCGAGCGCGCTCGAGCGCGACCCCTGCGGCCACAACGGCAGTGGCGCCTGCTATGTGCCGTCATTTGCGTACGACGCACCGTCGACTATCGTGCTCACCGTCGGAAAGCAGCCCGACCCGACGCATTCGACCGGCGGCCGGCTCGACGCCGTGCAGGGATTCGCGGCGCGCATCGCCAATTTAGCTATCAGCTCGTCGCCGATCGCGATGCTGTTCGGGGCAGACCCAGACTTCCAGTACTTCCGCGAGCCGAACAGCGACGCCGGGCGGATGGGTTCCGGTGCCGGGAACGTCGGCTATCTACTCGGCGGCGCGGCGGG
>DATMEC010000285.1:0-2516 GCA_035557125.1 Steroidobacteraceae bacterium | reverse complement strand
GGCGACGGCAATGTCCGGATCGAGGCGCGCGACTGCGCGGCGCAGCGTCTCGGCGAGGATCGCGGGACTCCCGTGCGCGCGTACCGTCACGATCATCAGGCCCCACCAATCCTGTGCGTGCGGCACGTACACGAGCGATCTCTCCTCGTCCGCGAGTCCCGTATAGCGCACGTCGCTGACCACGCCGACGATTTCGCGCAGGACGTTCTCGTCGCGCCACGAGCGCATGCGGCGGCCGAGCGGGTCGCCGGTGCCGAACACCCGCCGCGCCATCGTCTCGTTGATCACCATGACGGGCGTGGACGCCGCGGTGTCTTGCGGCGTGAAGGCGCGGCCGCGCACGACGCGGATCCCGAGCGTGCGGAAGAAGTCAGGGGTCACGACGTTCCACCGCGCGGCGTGATCGCTCGACGCCGGCGGCTCCGGCTGGCCCTCCAGCAGGAAAACGCGCCCCAGACCGAAGCCGGTGCCCCCCGCGGGCAGAAACGATGTAGCCGCAGCGGCCTCGACACCGGGCGAAGCCGTCAGCGCCGCGGTCAGCCGCTGGAAGAACTGCGTCGACGGACCCTCGCCGCGGTGGCGCGCCGGTAAAGTGATGCGGCCGGCGAGCACGCGTTCGACGTCGACGCCGGGATCTACGCGCAGCAGGTGCGCGAAGCTGCGCAGCATCAGACCGGCGCCGGTGAGCATCACGATCGCCAGCGCGATCTGTGCTACGACGAGCGCTTCGCGCAGCCGTCCGGTGCGGCGCCCGGCGCTGCCCGTGCGCCCACCCTCGCGGAGCGCCTCCGCCGGATGGAACAATGAAGCGGCGACCGCAGGGAGGAGGCCGAAGGCGAAGGCGGTCGCCAGCGTGATCGCGATGGCGGCGACCGTCGCGGCGCCGTCGAGCCCCAGCGACTCGAGCATCGGCAGATTCGGCGGCGCGGCCGCCACGAGGCCGCGCACCAACCACCGCGCGAGCAGCAGCCCGGCGGCGCCACCGGCAACGGCGAGCACGAGGCTCTCGGTCATCAACTGCCGCACCAACCGTACGCGGCTGGCACCGAGCGCCGTCCGTACCGCCATCTCGCGCGCGCGATCCGAGCCGCGCGCGAGCAACAGGTTCGCCAGGTTGACGCAGGCAATCAGCAGGACCAACGCCACGCCGATCAGCAGGACGAACATCCCGAGCCGGATCTCTGGCTCGACGACGTATTCGCGGACGGGGACGAGGTCGGTGCTCCAGCCCTTGCGCGAGTTGGGGTGTTCCACGGCGACGCGGTCGGCGATGGCGACGACGCGCGCGCGGGCTTGCTCGATGGGGACGCCGTCGCCGAGCCGCGCGATCGACAGGAAGATCATGTTATCGCGCCGCGTCCGGACGTCCTCGTTGAGCAGCGCCGTGCGCATCGGCAGCCAGAGGTCGGTGTTCATCGGCCACGTGCGGTCCCCGGGGACGACGCCGGCGATGACGACGGTGTCGCCGGCGAGGCGCATCGGCTTGCCGGCGATAGCCGGATCGGCGCCGAAACGGCGCTTCCAGAGTCCGTCCGAGATCACGGCAACACGCGTGGCCTTCGCGTCGTGATCCGAGGGGATCAGCGTCCGTCCGAGCAGTGGCTGCACCTGCAACGTCGGGAAGTACTCCGTGGTGACTTGCATCCCCGCGACGCGCTCGGGCGTCTGGCCGCCGGAGATATCGACGTCGATCGGGTTGAAGAGCGCCACCTGCTCGAAGACGTCGCGCTGTTCGCGCCAGTCCATGTAGTCCGCAAACGGGATGCTGCCGCGGCGGGTGTCGCGGGCCGGATTGGTGCTGACGGGCACGACGAGACGTTCGCCGGCGGTCAGCGGCAGCGGCTTGTAGAGCACGGTGTAGACCGCGCTGAAGATCGCGACCGTGCCGCCGATACCGAGCGCGAGCGTGAGGATGGCGACCGTCGTGAAGCCTGGCGTGCGGCGCAGCATGCGCAGTGCGTAGCGGATGTCCTGCCACCACTGGCCGAACGGGGAATGGCCGCCGGCACCCGGCGGGTCGTTCACCGGCGTCCGGGGCACCTGGCGCATCAACTCCTGACGCATGCGATCGTCGTCCGCGAGCTCGGCGAGTGCCGCCTGCCGTGCCGCCTCGGACGTCGCGCCTTCGGCGCGCAGCTCGGCGTAGCGGTCCTCGAGGTGCTGCTCGAGCTCCTGCGCGATCGCCGCCTCGCGGGTTGGATCGAGCTTCGCGTCCGCCAGCCGCCGCCTGATCTCGTCGCGCCACCGGGACATCAGACCTCCTCGACGCCGGCGATCCTGTTGATCGCGGCGGCAAACGTGCGCCACGTGCTGCGCTGCTCGCCGAGCACCTTCCGGCCGGCGGCGGTGATTCTGTAGAAGCGGCGCCGGCGCTGTCCCGCCTGCTCAACCCAGCGGCCCAGGATCCACCCGCGCTTCTCCAGGCGGTAGAGCAGCGGATAGAGCGCCGCGGCGCTGAACGTGATGGCGCCGCTCGAGCGCTGCTCGATCAACTTGCCGATCTCGTAGCCGTGCCG
>DATMEC010000284.1:0-6414 GCA_035557125.1 Steroidobacteraceae bacterium | reverse complement strand
GCACCCGCACGGCCAGCCGCCGCGCGCGGTTGCTGGCGCGGACCCGCCAGGAATCGACTGGCGATGCCGGATCGTCGAGCAGCCCGAGTTGCGCGGTGGCGTCAGGCATGGTCACAGCGCCGCCGCCAGCTCGGCGCCTTCGCGGATGGCCCGCTGCGCGTCCAGTTCCGCGGCAATCTTCGACCCACCCACGAGGTGCGGCTTGAGGCCCCGGGCCTCGAGAGCGGGGACGAGCTCGCGCCGCGGCTCCTGCCCCGCGCAGACGACGATCGAGTCGACGGCAAGGAGCCGCGTTTCGCCGCCCTGCGAAATGCGGAGCCCACCGTCGTCGATCCGCTCGTAAGCGACGCCGGCGAGCATGCGCACGCCCCTGCGCTTGAGCGCCAGGCGATGGACCCAGCCCGTCGTCTTGCCGAGGTCGCGGCCGGGCGGTGTCGGCTTGCGCTGCAGCAGCCAGATCTCACGCGCCGAGCGGGGCTCCGTCGCGGGCACGAGTCCACCGCGAGCCTCGAGCGTCATGTCGATGCCCCATTCGCGCATGAAGGCCGGGATGTCGAGGCTGGTCGGCGCATGGGTGGCATCGTGACTCAGGAACTCGGCGGCGTCGAATCCGATGCCGCCCGCGCCGATGATCGCAACCCTGCGCCCGACCGCGGCGCCCCGCAGGAGTACGTCGACGTAACTCAGCACTTTCGGGTGCTGCAGGCCGGGAATCTCGGGCACGCGCGGGGACACGCCCGTCGCGAGCACGACCTCGTCGAACAGGCCGCTCGCCAGGTCGTCGGCCGTCGCGGCCTGGCCGAGCCGGATCGCGACGCCGGCAAGCTCGAGTTCGCGTCGGAAGTAGCGCAGCGTTTCGTGGAACTCCTCCTTGCCGGGAATCCGCTTCGCCATGTTGAATTGCCCGCCGATGACGTCGGCGGACTCGAACAGCGTCACGCGATGGCCGCGCCGGCCGGCGATCGCCGCGCAGGCTAGCCCCGCCGGGCCCGCGCCGACGACCGCGACGCGCTTCTGCGCTTTTGCCGGCCGGTACGCGAGTTCCGTTTCGCGGCCGGCGCGCGGGTTCACGAGGCAGCTCGCGACCGCGTTCTCAAACACGAAATCGAGGCAAGCCTGGTTGCAGGCAATGCAGGTGTTGATCTCGTCCGTCCGGCCGCCAGCGGCCTTGGCGACGAAGTCCGGATCGGCGAGGAGCGGCCGCGCCATCGACACGAGATCGGCGTGCCCGTCCGCGAGCACTTGCTCGGCAACCGCCGGGTCGTTGATCCGGTTGCTCGTCACGAGCGGAATGCGGACCGCGCCCCTGAGCTTGCGCGTGACCCAGGTGAACGCCGCGCGCGGGACCATCGTCGCGATGGTCGGGATCCGCGCCTCGTGCCAGCCGATGCCCGTGTTGATGATCGTCGCGCCGGCGGCCTCGACGGCCTGCGCCAGCCCGACGATCTCCCCCCAGTCGCTGCCCCCTTCGACGAGGTCGAGCATCGACAGGCGGTAGATGATGATGAAATCCCGGCCGACCGCGGCACGCGTCCGCGCCACGACTTCGAGTGGCAGCCGCATGCGGTTCTGCCAGCTGCCGCCCCAGCGATCGCTGCGCCGGTTCGTGCGCGCAGCCAGGAACTGGTTGATGAAATAGCCCTCGCTCCCCATCACCTCGACGCCGTCGTAACCGGCCTCGCGCGCAAGCTCGGCACAGCGGACGAACGCCGAGATTTGGCGCCCGACGCCGGCGTCCGACAATTTGCGCGGCGCGAACGGCGCGATCGGCGCCTTCAGGCGCGACGGCGCGACGGCCAGCGGGTGATAGGCATAACGCCCCGTGTGCAGGATCTGCATGCAGATGCGCCCGCGCGCCTCGTGGACCGCGGCGGTGACGAGCCGGTGCCGGGCCAGGTGCCGCCGTCCGCTCAGCGTACCGGCAAACGGCTTGGTCCAGCCCGCCGCGTTCGGGGCGATGCCGCCTGTCACGATGAGCCCGACGCCGCCCCGCGCGCGCTCCGCGAAGTAGGCTGCGAGCTTCGGAAAGTCCTCGGCGCGGTCCTCGAGGCCGGTGTGCATCGAGCCCATCAGCACCCGGTTCGGCAGCGTCGTGAACCCGAGGTCGAGCGGCGCCAGCAGGTGCGGAAACGGGTTCGGCGTCACGCGCGCAATCATATAGCATGCCATCCGCCATGCCGCCCGTGCTCGAAGTCCGCGAACTCGTGAAACAGTATCCCGGCGTGCGCGCGGTCGACGGGGTTTCTTTCTCGATCACCGAGGGCCAGTGCTTCGGCCTGCTCGGCCCGAACGGCGCCGGCAAGACCACGACGGTCGAGATGATGGAGGGCGTCACGCAGCCGACGTCCGGCGAGGTGCTGTATCACGGTCAGCCGCTCGGAGTGCGGTTTCGCGCGGAGGCCGGCATCCAGTTCCAGAAGACGGCGCTGCAGGACTTCCTGACGGTGCGCGAGACGCTCGCCCTGTTCACGCACCTGTATCCGCGTCGCCGCGACATCGACGAGCTGCTGCGGATCTGCGCGCTCGAGCAGGTCGCGGGCCGTGACAACCGCAAGCTGTCGGGCGGCCAGATGCAGCGCCTGCTCCTCGCGATCGCCCTCGCGAACGACCCGCGCGTCCTGTTCCTCGACGAGCCGACGACCGGGCTCGATCCGCAGGCCCGCCACAATTTCTGGGAGCTGATCCGGTCGATCAAGGCCGAGGGCCGGACGGTACTGCTCACCACGCACTACATGGAGGAGGCGTACGAGCTCTGCGACGTCATCGCGATCATGGACAGCGGCCGCATCATCGCGGAGGGGCCGCCGTCGCGGCTGCTCGAGGATCACTTCGACGACGTCGTCCTCGAGCTGCCGCGCGAGGACTTCCGCGGCGAGCCTGCCGACTTTCCCCTTCCCGTCCTGGTCGCCAGCGACCGCATCGAGATCTCGACCGGGGACGTCGAGGGCGCCCTGCAGGCGCTGCTGGGCCGGGGCGTGCCGCTCAAGCGGCTGCGAATCAGGCCCCGCAACCTCGAGGACCTGTTTCTCGAGCTCACGGGCCGGGAGCTGCGGACGTGAACCTCGGCCGGCTCCACGCAATCTGGCACGCTCGGAACCTCGAGTTCCTGCGCGACCGCTCCACGCTCATCTTCAACTTCCTGTTTCCGCTCGCACTCGTCGTCGCATTCGCGGTCATCTTCGGCGGCCAGCCGCAGGCGCTGTTCAAGGTCGACGTGATCGTGCCGCCAGGCGCGGCGCTCGACGCCGGTCTGCATCCCTTCATCGGCACGCGCTACGTGGATTTCGTGCGGATCGGCGCGGACGAGGCTGATACAGCGATCCGCAAGGTGGAACGGCACCAGGTGGACCTGCTGCTCGACCTCCGCGCATCGCCGCGCTACTGGATCAACGAGGACTCGCCGAAAGGCTACCTGGCCGAGAGGCTGCTGCTCGAGTCCGCCGCAGGACAGGCGACGCGGGTTCCGGTTACGGGCGCGGCCGTCCGCTACGTGGACTGGCTGCTGCCCGGCATTCTCGGCATGAACATGATGTTCAGCTGCCTGTTCGGCGTCGGCTACGTCGTCGTCCGCTATCGAAAGAGCGGCTTCCTGCGCCGGCTCTCGGCGACGCCGGTGACGGCATTCGAGTTCGGCACCGCCCAGGTGCTTTCGCGACTGCTGCTCACCGTGAGCGTCACCTCGCTGCTCTACGGCGCCCTCGCCCTGTTCGTGCCGTTCCGCAACGAAGGCAGCGTGCTCCTGCTGTTCGCCGTCGCCGTCGCCGGCGCGCTCGCGATGATCGCCTTCGGCTTCATGATGGCGGCGCGCTTCGCGAGCGAGGAACTCGCAAACGGCGCCATCAACCTCGCCTCCTGGCCGATGATGCTGCTGTCCGGCGTCTGGTTCTCGCTCGAGGGTGCGCCCGCCTGGCTGCAGGCCGTCGCCAAGTCCCTGCCACTCACGCAGATGCTGGATGCGGCGCGCGCCGTGATGCTGGACGGAGCCGGGCTCGTCGCCGTCCTGCCGAATCTCGGATGGCTCGCTGCGATGACCCTGTTGTTCCTCGGTATCGCCGCGGCCGGGTTCCGCTGGCGCGCCGACTGAATTCTGTCGAGGCGGCGTCTGTGGCAAACTGCGCGACCCCGGGGCCCTCACCGACAAAGACGCTTGAACAAGTCCGAGCTGCTCAAGGAACTGCGCATCGACCGCGATGCGCCCGCGGACGGTTTATCGTCCCGCACGCGCTTGTGGATATCCATCGGCGTGGTCGCCGTGGTTGCGGCCGGTTTCCTCGCCTGGTTTCTCACGGGTGAAAAGCCGGTCGAAGTGACCGTCGCGACGGCGCGAGCGATGCCGGCCACCGGCGCCGGAACCTCCGTCCTCGATGCGACCGGCTACGTCACCGCGCGGCGCCAGGCGACGGTGTCCGCAAAGATCACGGGCAAGGTGCGGGAGGTCCTCATCGAGGAAGGCCAGCGCGTCGAGGCAGGCGACGTCCTCGCCACGCTCGATGACGCGGAAGCGCGCGTGGACGTCGCACTGCGGCGCGCCCAGCTCGACGCCGCCCGCGCGCAACTGACCGAGGCAGAGGCCTCGAGCGCGAACGCCGGGCGCGAGTACCGGCGCCAGCAGGAGATCGCCGCGCTCAAGCTGACCAGCGCCTCCGCCCTCGACGCGGCGCGCACCGAGTCCGAGGCTTCCCGAGCCCGCACCTCGAGCCAGGCGAGCGCCGTGCGCGTCGCCCAGGAATCCGTGCAGGCTGCCGAGGTGCAGCTCGACAACACCATCGTGCGCGCGCCATTTGCCGGCGTCGTGACCGTCAAGGCCGCGCAGCCGGGCGAGATGATCTCGCCGATCTCTGCCGGGGGCGGCTCGATCCGCACGGGCATCGGCACCATCGTCGACATGGACTCGCTCGAGATACAGGTCGACGTCAGCGAGTCGTACATCAATCGCGTGAGGCCCGGTCAGAAGGTCGAGGCCGTGCTGAACGCCTACCCGGACTGGCGCATTCCCGCCTCCGTGATCGCGATCGTGCCGACGGCGGACCGCTCGAAAGCCACGGTGAAGGTCCGCATCGCGCTCGGCGAGAAGGACGCGCGTATCGTGCCGGAGATGGGCGTCCGCGTCGCGTTCCTCGAATCGAAGCCGGAGGGTGGCGGGCGGCCCGCCGCACCCCGCGGCGCATTGGTCCCGGCCGAGGCCCTGCGCGAGAATGCCGGCAAGGACATCCTCTACCAGGTGCGGGACGGCCGGGCCGAGCGTCGTGCGGTCACGCTCGGCGGCAGCCTGGGTGAAAGCCGCCAGGTGCTGGCTGGAGTGTCCGTGGGTGACACGGTCATCGTGGATCCGCCGGAGGGCCTGAAGGATGGAGATGCGGTCGCCGCACGGGAGTCTGCCGATGAGTGATGCCATGGTCCAGGTCCAAAACGTGCACAAGTCCTACGTGCGCGGCAAGCAGACGGTCGAAGTGCTGCACGGGCTGTCGCTCGACATTCCAAGGGGCGACTTCGTCGCATTGATGGGGCCGTCCGGCTCCGGAAAGACCACCCTGCTCAACCTGGTCGGCGGGCTGGACACGCCGACATCCGGCGAGGTTCTCGTCGGCGGCGAGCGCATCGACCAGCTTTCGGGCGGAAGGCTTGCCGAATGGCGGGCGCGAAACGTCGGCTTCGTGTTCCAGTTCTACAACCTGATGCCGGTCCTGACCGCCGAGGCGAATGTCGAGCTGCCCCTGCTCCTGACGAACCTCACCGCGGCGCAGCGACGCAAGTCGGTCGCGATCGTGCTCGAGGTCGTGGGGCTCGCCGATCGCGCCCGACACAAGCCCAAGGAGCTCTCCGGAGGCCAGGAGCAGCGGGTCGCGATCGCGCGCGCGCTCGTGTCGGACCCGGCCATCCTGATCTGCGACGAGCCGACCGGCGACCTCGACCGCAAGACGGCGGACGAGATCCTGGGATTGCTGCGAGTCCTCAACCGCGAGCACGGCAAGACCGTCGTGATGGTGACGCACGACCCGAAGGCCGCGGAGTTCGCAAGCCGCACGCTGCACCTCGAGAAAGGGCAGCTCCTCGAGCAGGCGGCCGCCGCCTGAGCCCGCAATGACCCGCACCGGCTTCGTCATCGCCAACCTCTGGCGGAAGAAGACCCGCACGGTCCTGACGTTGCTCTCGATCGTCACGGCATTCCTGCTGTTCGGGCTGCTGCAGGCGGTGAACGTACTGTTCTCGGCCGGCGCAGACTTCGTCGGGGCGACGCGGCTGGTGACGCAGGCGCGCGTGTCGTTCACGCAATCGCTGCCGATGCGGCACCTGCCGCAGATCGAGTCGGTGCCGGGCGTCGAGCGCGTGATGTGGAGCCAGTGGTTCGGCGGCGTCTGGCAGGAGAACACGCAGCTCATCATCCAGGCGGTGGACCCGGCGCGCCTGCGCGAC
>DATMEC010000283.1:0-4396 GCA_035557125.1 Steroidobacteraceae bacterium | reverse complement strand
CCAGTTCGACGCGATGGGCGTGAACCACCAGGGGCTCGCGAAGTGGAAGATCAGGGAGCCGATGACGAGGAGGACCAGGACTACTGCGATCGCCATCGGGGAATCCCCTGTCTGTGTTAAGCGCGCACCCGATCGCCCGGGTTCCGCCGCCGCCTGACGGACGTGAACGGGTTTACGAAGTGGCTGTCGACGCCCGCGAACTCGGCCTCGGGATGGCGCTTCGTCATCAGGTGCCGCACCACCGACTCCTGGTCGCGGCGCGCGTAGATCAGGATGAGGAACCGGCCGGCCTCGATGTCGTCATGGAAGCGCTCGAGCTTCTTGTTCTCTTTCTCCACCCCGATCAGCCCGCCCTCCCAGGCGCCGAACAGTGTTGCGACGCCGCACAGGGCGACGTAGACGAACCACGGGATGTCCTGGAACGGGCCGAACTGGTCTAGCAGGATGCAGCCGACGACCCCGGCGAACAGGCCGATCGCGGCGCCGAGGAACCCCTCTCGGATGAAGTCGAGGGTTTCGAGGTAATTGCCTGCGTGGATGTGGCGCTTCTTGAGGCCGGACTCGTCCTTGGCGATCACATGGACGAAGAAGTCGTCGATGCCCACGTCGTGCAGGTCATCGGCGATCCGGGAGGTGCTGTCGAGCTCGGGCGCGACGTAGTAGAGACACTTCATCCTGTCCCCCGCAGTGTCGGTCCGAGTCTATCGTATCCCCGCCTTGCCGCAATGCAAAAATCAGCGGCCGTTGCCGCGCTCCAGCAGCCAGCCGAGCGCCTCAGCCTCGTCGGTGAACACCCGTGCGTCGGCGCCGCGATTTCGCGCGACCAGTTCGCCGAAGCGTTCCGGGTGGATCATCGGCTCGTGGCCGAGCACCGCCAGCCGAGTGCGCGGGTCAGACTCGAGGTAGTGCTTCGCGATGCGCATGCCCATCTCGAAGCGGTCGAGTATCGTCGGGACGCGGCCGGTGATTTCGCGCACGTCGACGAGCACGGCGCTGCGGTTCGAGCGCGCCGCCTCGCGGTAAGCTTCGTCGCCGACGCGGAGCGCCTCCGCACGGGAGTAAAGGCCAGTACAACCGACCTCCAGGTAGTCGGGGTGGACGCGGACCGTCGTTTTGATGCGGAAGAATTTCATGCCTCGCGGTTCCGCACCAGCAGCCAGTCGAGGGCCTGCGCCTCGTCGGTGAACACGCCACCGTCGGCGCCCCGCGTCCTCGCGACGATCTCGCCGAAGCGCTCGGGATGGATCATGGGCTCGTGGCCGAGCAGGGCGAAGCGTATGCGCGGCTTCGTCGCGGCCTGCGCGTCGGCGACGCGCACGGCGAGCTGGTAGCGTTCGGCCAGCGTCGGCTCGTGACCGGTCACGGCACGGATGTCCACCAGCACCGCCGGGCGGCCGGCCTCGGCCGCCAGCGTGAACGCGCGCTCGAAGGCTTCGAGGGCGCTTTCCTGGCTGAACGTCCCGGTGCACCCGAGGCGCAGGTAGTCCTCGTGCGCAGTGGGCACGATGGCGACGACTATCCCATGTGCCACAGCCACCCGAAGACGCCGCCGGTCAGCAACCCGTAGATCAGCCCGTCGAGCGTGAGCTTCAGCGTCGTCGACCACGGCCGGTTGTACCAGATCGACTGCTGCCAGGCGCCGACGGCGTAGGCGATGAACGCCACCGTGCCGGCGACACGGAACACGGCGAGGTAGGGCGCATCCGGCGCAAGCGTCGCGCCGGCGAGGTAGGCGACGAGGATCGAGACGGCGACGGTGAATATGAACCACTGCACGAGCGGTTTCGACATCGACATCGGCCCGTTCGCGACCACGGTCATGAGCACGACGGGCCCACGCTTCAGCTTCTCGACGAACTCGGGTGTGTTGCAGTCCTTCATGTCCTTTCCACGCGGCAGCATGTACTCGCCGGGCTGCAGCCCGAACGGGCGCATCGCGTCCTGCAGGCGGTCCGCGTCCGGCGGCGCCGGGAGCTCGCCGCGGTGCCAGAGCGGCGCCATGTGGATGATGGAACTCGCGATGAACACGATCACGGCCGACACGACGATCGGCAGCCAGAGCGCGGCGATGGCGGTCATCGTCCTTGGCCCCGGTAAAGAAAGGCGACGACGGCGCCGAGGACGAGCGTCAGGATCGTGTCGAGGACGATCTGCTTGACGGCGAGCGCGCCGGGCGTTGGCTGCACGACGTAGTAGATCATGTAGATCGGCGCGAAGAGGACCGCGACCGCGAGCCCGTAGCGCAGTCCCTGGCCCAGCCAGGGCTTGTTCTCGACGCCGCGCACGTAGATCCAGGTGAACGCGCCTGCCATCAGCACGTGCGCGAGGATCATCCAGTGCATCAGCTTCTGTGCTTCCGCCTCCGGCCGCATCAGGCCGGTCGTCATGTAGTCGTCGCCAAGGATCACGCCGTGGACCAGCATCCCGCCTGCCATGTACAGGACGAACAGGAGCAGCCACGCCACCAAAAATTTCTTGTTCATGGGGTTCCCTCCTTGGCGCGGATCTTACGCCTCCGCCCGATCAGGTCCCACTTGTTTCCATAGAGGTCGAGGAAAACGGCAACCGTCCCATAGTCCTCGTGGCGCGGTTCCTCCAGGAAGCGCACCCCCTGCGAGCGCATGTGCGCGTGGTCGCGCGCGAAGTCGCGGGTCTCGAGGAACATGAAGACGCGCCCGCCGGACTGGTTGCCGACGAAGCGTTCCTGCTCGGGCGTCGCAGCCCGGGCTAGGAGCAGCGCGCCGCCTGCCCCGCCGGCGGGCGCCACGCGGACCCAGCGCTTGCCGGCGCCGAGCGGGCTGTCCTCGAGCAGCTCGAACCGGAGCGCGCGCGTGAAGAACTCGATTGCCTCGTCGTATTCGCGCACGAGCAGTGCGACCTGCGAGATGAAGCGGCTCATCGCTGCGCGAACGCGAGCCGGAGGCCGAGCGCGACGAGGATCGTGCCGCAAAGCGCGTCCATCCAGCGCCGGAGCACCGGGCGCAGGAAGAGCCGGCGTGACCGGTCGACGCCCCAGGCGACGAAACCGAGCCACAGGATCCCTTCGGCGAAATGGATCGCGGTCAACAGCAGCGACTTCGGCAGCACTGCATCGCCGGGGGACAGGAACTGCGGCAGCAACGCGAGGTAGAACACGATCACCTTCGGGTTCAGCAGGTTCGTGAGGCATCCCTCGCGGAACGACCGTGCGGCAGGCACGCGGGACGGCGCCACCTGCACCGGAGCTTTCGTGGCGCCACCGCGCGCGGCGGAACGCAGCGACTGGATGCCAAGCCAGGCGAGGTAGCCGGCGCCCGCGACCTTCAACGCCAGGAAGGCCGTCGCGGAGTGCGCGAGGAGCGCGGACACGCCGAGCGCCGACAGCAGCGCGTGCACGAACAGGCCCGAGCAGATTCCCGCGACGGTCACCCAGCCGTCGTCGCGGCCCCCGCGCAGGGTGTTGCGCACGACGAGGAAGGTGTCGGCGCCGGGCGATATCGTCATGAGCGCGGCGACCAGCGCGAACGCGACGACCTGCGGATCGAGGATGCTCATCGTCTTCCGCCGCGGAAGCAGTCAGCGGTGTGGTCGTCCACCACGCCGACGGCCTGCATGAAGGCGTAGCAGATCGTCGTGCCGACGAAGCGGAACCCGCGGCGCTTGAGTTCCTTGCTGAGCGCGTCCGACAGGTCCGTTCGCGCCGGCACCTGCCGCGGCGAGCGGACGCGGTTGTTTATCGGCTTGCCGCCCACGAAGTCCCACAGGAACCGGTCGAAGCTGCCGAATTCGCGCTGGACCTTCAGGAAAGCGGCGGCGTTGGTGACGGTGCTGTCGATCTTGAGCCGGTTGCGCACGATCCCGGCGTCCTGCATGAGCCGTGCGCGGCGCGCGGACGTAAAGCGCGCGACCTTGGCGGGATCGAAGCCTGCGAATGCGCGCCTGTACGCCTCGCGCTTGTTGAGGATCGTCTCCCAGCTGAGGCCGGCCTGCGCGCCCTCGAGCGTGACGAACTCGAACAGCGTGTGGTCGTCGTGCACGGGCACGCCCCATTCGCGGTCGTGGTAGTCGATCATCGCGGGCGAGCGGGCCCAGGCGCAGCGCTTCATGGATCGCTCACGAACAGACGCAATTCCTCCTCGCCCATCCGGACCAGCTTGTCGAAGCGGAAGCCGAGCTTGCCGAGGAGGCGTATCGAAGCTTCGTTGTCCGGGGTCGTGATGGCGACTATGCGGCCGAGCCCGAGTGCGTCGCGCGCATGCTGCATCACGGCCTGCGTCGATTCGAACGCGTAGCCCTGTGACCAGTACGCCGGGAAAAATGAAAACCCGATGTCCGGGGCCTCCAGCGAATCCCGCTTCAGCACGCCGCACATGCCGAGGGTCTCTCCGTCGGTCCTGCGCACGACGCGCATGAGCCC
>DATMEC010000282.1:0-2849 GCA_035557125.1 Steroidobacteraceae bacterium | reverse complement strand
CCGGTGAAGCGCGACAGTTCTTCCTCGAACTCGGGCCGCGCGGCTTCCAGCAGCCGGCGAAAGCCTTCCGCGATCTCGGCGTCGCCGCGGACGTCCATGCCGCCGGCGCGGATGGACTTCGCCGCGTCGCCCGTCGCGAGGCGCAGGAAAGAGAGCGGCGTGCCCTCGATGACGGCGTCCGCCGGTTCCTCACCCGCGGGCCGCAACGTGAGCATGCCGGACGACTCCGCGAGGCGGACCCGCAGCGGCGTCGCCGCGAAACGCAGCTCCATCGAGCGGCCGGCGAGGGCGGCGAGCATCGCCCGCGCGCGGCCCGAGCCGGCGATCCGGCGGTTCAGCATCTCCTCGATCGGACGGAGCAGGTCGGGCGTCATGCCGGCCTAGTGAACGACGCCGACGTGCAGCGCGACGACGCCGGCCGCGAGGTTGTGCCAGCGGCAGTCGTCGAACCCGGCGTCGCGGATCATCGCCGCGAGCGTCTCCTGGTCCGGGTGGACGCGGATGGACTCGGCGAGGTAACGATAGCTCGACGCGTCACCTGCGACGATCCCGCCGAGCCGCGGCAGCACGTCGAAGGAATAGGCGTCGTAGGCCGCCCGGATTTCGGGCCGCGGCTTCGAGAACTCCAGCACCAGCAGCCGGCCGCCCGGCCGCAGCACGCGGCGCATCGAGGCGAGCGCCGCGGGCTTGTCCGTGACGTTGCGCAGCCCAAACCCGATAGTCACGCAGTCGAAGATCCCATCCGCGAACGGCAGGCACTCCGCGTTCGCCATCACGAAGGCGACCTGCGCGCCCAGCCCCTTGTCGATCAGGCGGTCGCGGCCGCGCGCGAGCATCTCGCGGTTGATGTCGGTGAGAACCGCGAGCCCGTCGCGGCCGACCTGGCGAGCGAGCCCGACGCCAAGATCCCCGGTGCCCGAGGCGACGTCCAGCGCGCGCTGCCCGGGCCGCAGGCCCGTCTGCAGGAGAGCAAAGCGCTTCCACAGCCGGTGCAGGCCGCCGGACATGAGGTCGTTCATCAGGTCGTAGCTGGGTGCAACGGAGTCGAACACGCCGCGCACGCGCGACGTCTTTTCCTCGGGGGAAACCTTCTCGTAGCCGAAGTCGACGGTTTTCACGGCCTCCCGATTCTACGGGAGCGGCCGTGCGGCGTCAGGCCCGCGCAGGCGCTGGAACAGCTTTACTGCCAGGACGACGAGCCCGCCCGCGACGATGCCGGCGACGGCATTCGCCAGCATCGGCGTCAGTGCGCCGAGCACCGCGCCCACTCCAGGAATCGCGGCGGCGTCGACGGCCGCATCGTGGATCCATTCGCCGACTGCGTGCACGCCGTGGGTGAGGATGCCGCCGCCGACCAGGAACATCGCCGCCGTGCCTGCGACCGAGAGGAACTTCATCAGCCACGGTGCCGCGCGCAAAATGCCGCGGCCCGTCGCGGCGAGCGCCGGGCCCGCCATCCGGCTCAGGCGCAGGCCGAGGTCGTCGAGCTTCACGATGCCGGCGACGAGTCCGTACACGCCGACAGTCATGAGCGCGGCGATGCCGACGAGGACGCCGACCTGGACCCCGAGCTCTCGGCCGGCGACCGTGCCGAGCGCGATGACGATGATCTCGGCGGACAGGATGAAGTCCGTGCGGATCGCGCCCTTGATCTTGTCCTGCTCGACGGCGAGCACGGCTTCGCGGGACTGGGCGAGCGCCGCGCGGTGCGCGGCTTGGTGCGCCTTCTCTTCCTGCGGGTCGTGCAGCAGCTTGTGCGCGACCTTCTCGAAGCCCTCGTAACAGAGGAACAGGCCGCCGACCATCAGGAGCGGCGTGACTGCCCACGGCAGGAATGCGCTTATGGCGAGCGCCGCCGGAACGAGGATCAGCTTGTTACGCACCGACCCTTTCGCCACCGCCCAGACTACGGGCAGCTCGCGGTCGGCACGCACGCCGCTGACCTGCTCCGCGTTCAGGGCGAGATCGTCGCCCAGCACGCCAGCGGTCTTCTTCGCCGCAACCTTGGTCATCACCGACACGTCGTCGAGGATCGTGGCAATGTCGTCGAGCAGCAGGAGGAGGCTGGAGGCCATGCGCCGTTCGATTGTACGGCGGCCGAAACTCAGGCGGGCGGCTTGCGCTCGTAGCCCAGCTTCTCGCAGCGCGCGAGGTAATGCGCCCACTTGGCCGCCTGTTGCTCGCCGAGCTCCCGCAGGTAGGCCCAGGTAAAGAGGCCGGTGTTGTGCCCGTCGTCGAAGTGCAGCCGCACGGCATAGACGCCGACCGGCTCGACCTGGGTGACCTTCACGTTCTCTTTCGCGAGCTCGAGCTTGCCCTCGCCGCCGCCGTGGCCGCGCACCTCGGCCGACGGCGAGTGGACGCGCAGGTATTCGAAGGGCAGGGCATGCCGCGCCCCGTCCGGCCAGTCGATCTCCACGACGCGGGACTTCGACTTGACCGTGATGCCCGTGGGCGCCTGCATCAAAGAATGTAGCGCGACAGGTCTTCGTCCTGCGCGAGCGCGCCGAGGTGACGGTCGACGAAGTCCGCGTCCACGTCGATCGTGGTGCCGCTGCGGTCCGCGGCGTCGAACGACGCCTGCTCGAGCAGGCGCTCCATCACCGTGTGCAGGCGGCGCGCGCCGATGTTCTCGGTCTTCTCGTTGACGGACCAGGCAATCTCGGCGATGCGCCGGATCCCGTCCCGGGCGAAGTTCACGACGACGCCCTCGGTCGCGAGAAGCGCCGTATATTGCTCGCACAGCGAGGCATCGGGCTCCGCGAGGATCCTCTCGAAGTCGTCCACCGACAGCGCGTCGAGCTCGACGCGGATCGGCAGGCGTCCCTGCAGCTCCGGGATGAGGTCCG
>DATMEC010000281.1:0-2499 GCA_035557125.1 Steroidobacteraceae bacterium | reverse complement strand
CTTCACGTTTCCCTACATGTTCTTCATCTCGCTGGTTGCGCTCGGCAGCGGCATCCTGAACAGCTACGGCCGCTTCGCGGTGCCTGCGCTCAACCAGACGCTGCTGAACCTCGTGATGATCGTTGCCGCGGCCTTTGTCGCGCCGCACTTCGAGAAGCCGGGCCTGGTGCTCGCGATCGGCGTTTTCATTGCAGGCGTCGTGCAGCTGATCGCCCAGTTCCCGGCGCTGCACGTCCTCGGCCTGCTGCCGCGCCCGCGCTTCGACCGCGCGCGCGAAGGCGTGCGGCGAATCGGCCGGCTCATGTTGCCAGGCATCTTCGGCTCCTCGGTCGCGCAGGTTTCGCTGCTGCTCGACACGGTCATCGCGTCGTTCCTGGTGGTCGGCAGCGTCACCTGGCTTTACAGCGCAGACCGCCTGGTCGAGTTCCCGATGGGCGTGTTCTCGATCGCGCTCGCGACGGTCATCCTGCCGGGTCTGTCCTCGCACCACTCGGAGAAGTCGCCGGAGAAGTTCAATTCGACGCTCGATTGGGCGCTGCGCATGACGACCACCATCGTCGTGCCCGCGGCCGTCGGGCTCCTCATGCTCTCGGGGCCGTTGATCGCGACCATCTTCGGCTACGGCGCCTTTACCGACCGCGACGTGCTCATGTGCGGCTACGCGCTCATGGCGTACTCGTTCGGCTTGGTCGGCTTTTCGCTGGTGAAAGTCCTGGCGCCGGGCTACTTCGCGCGCCAGGACACGAAGACGCCGGTGAAGATCGGACTGATCTCGCTGTCGTTCAACATGGCCTTCAACCTGTGCGTCGTCGTGCCGGCGTTCCTCATGGATTTCCCGGTGCCGCACGTGCTGCTCGCCGTTTCAACGGGCCTTTCGGCCATCATCAACTCGACGCTGCTATATCGCGGCCTGCGCCGGGACGGCATCTACCGCCCGTCTCCGGCCTGGCGAAAGCTGCTGCCCCAGGTCGTACTCGCGAGCCTCGCCATGGCCGCCTTCCTCTGGTGGATTTCGGGCGATTGGTCGGCCTGGACCGGCTGGCCGGCCGCGCGCCGTGCCGCGTGGCTGGGTCTTTGCGTCGTCGGCGGGGGCGTCGTCTACTTCGGCGTGCTGGCGCTCTCTGGCGTGCGCCCCAGGGACCTCAAGCATCTATAATTGCCAGGTACGAATTCCCGATGCGGCAGGGCCATGCTGATTCGACGTGGTTTGGAACCCTGTCGTGACTCGGATCCCGGGCGCGCCGTCGCGATCGGCAACTTTGACGGCCTGCATCTCGGGCACCAGGCGATCCTGGCAGTTTTGCGGGAACGGGGCCGGGAGCTGCGGCTCCCGACGGCCGTGGTCTGCTTCGAGCCCCAGCCGAAGGAGCATTTCCAGCCGGACGCCGCGCCGGCGCGGTTGATGCGGCTTCGCGACAAGGCCGAGGGCATCGCGGCGGCCGGCATCGGGGAGCTTCGCGTGCTGCGCTTCGACGCGCGGCTTGCGGGACTCGAAGCGGCAGCATTCATCGAGCGCGTCCTCGTGGGGGCGCTGAGGACGAGGCACGTGGTGATTGGCGAAGGATTCCGCTTCGGGAACGCGCGCGGCGGCGATTGCGCGACCCTGCGTCGGGCAGGCCTCAAAGTCGACGCCGTTGCCGCGACCTTCTCCGGCGGGCAGCCGGTGAGCTCGACTCGCGTGCGCGAGCTACTTGCCGCGGGCCGGATGGGCGAGGCGAGGGCGCTGCTGGGCCGCGACTTCCGTATCAGCGGGCGCGTGATCGAGGGCGAGAAGCTCGGGCGCGAGCTCGGGTTCCGCACTGCCAACGTTCGACTCCATCGTCGCGTGTCGCCGGTCGCGGGCATTTTCGCAGTTCGCGTCTCTGGCGCCGGTCTCGAGCGCCACGCGGGTGTCGCCTCCGTCGGGACGCGGCCGACGGTCGGCGGAACCGGTTGGCTCCTCGAGGCGCACGTCTTCGACCGCGAGGCCGCGCTGTACGGTGCGCGCCTCGACGTGGATTTCGTCGCGAAGCTGCGCGACGAGGTCCGGTTCGACGGCGTCAAGGCGATGACGGCGCAGATGCACGACGATGCGCGGCTTGCCCGCGAGCTGCTCGGCCACTAAAGGACCCGCGTGGACTACAAGCCGACGCTCAACCTGCCGGAGACCGACTTCCCGATGAAGGCGGACCTCGCCCGCCGCGAGCCGGAGCGCGTCGCGCGCTGGCTGGCGGACGGCGTGTACCTGGAGCTCCGCCGCCGCGCCGCCGGCCGGCCGAAGTTCGTGCTGGTGGACGGGCCGCCCTACGCCAACGGCGCCATCCACATCGGCCACGCCGTCAACAAGGTGCTGAAGGACATCATCGTCAAGTCGCGCACGCTCGACGGCTACGATTCGCCGTACGTGCCCGGCTGGGACTGCCACGGCCTGCCGATCGAGCAGCAGGTGGAAAAGAAGCACGGCCGCGTCGGACAGAAGCTCGACGCCGACGCCTTCCGCAAGGCCTGCCGTGAGTACGC
>DATMEC010000280.1:0-11097 GCA_035557125.1 Steroidobacteraceae bacterium | reverse complement strand
TCGTCGAGCAGGGCGGACGGATTTTCACGTTCGAGAACGACCCGGCGGTAGCGGCCGCCGCCGAGGTCCTGGACTTGCGCGACCGGATACATCGGGAAGGCGAGGCGGGCTTGCTCGGCATGGCCTTTCATCCTGACTTTGCGACGAACGGGCTCGTGTACCTCAACTTCAGCGAACTGGTCGGCGCGCGCCTGCGCTCGGTGACGGCCGAGTACTCGAGCCCCGACGGCGGGCTGACGCTCGACCCGGCTTCAGAGCGCGTCCTGCTCACCGTGGACAAGCTCGCGGCCAACCACAACGGGGGCAACATCGCCTTCGGGCCGGCGGATGGATTCCTCTACATCGGCCTCGGCGACGGCGGTGGCTCCGGGGACCCCGAGGGCAACGGGCAGAATCCGGAGCGCCTGCTCGGCAAGATCCTGCGCATTGACGTGGACAGCCCCTTGCCCGGCGACCCGTACGGCATACCCGGCGGTGCTTCCGGCAACCCATTCGCCGGCAACCCGCTCTGCAACGACGACGGGGCGGGGACACAGGTATGCCCGGAGATCTATGCCCTCGGTTTCAGGAATCCCTGGCGCTGGAGCTTCGACCGCCAGGTCGGCGACCTGTGGGTCGGCGACGTCGGCCAGTCGGACTGGGAGGAGATCGACGTGGTCACCCGCGGCGGCAACTACGGCTGGAACGTCCGCGAGGGCGCGCACTGCTTCGAGCCGGACACCGCATGCGAGACGCAGGGCCTGATTGATCCCGTCGCGGAATACGGGCACGACCTCGGATTTTCGATCACGGGCGGATACGTGTATCGCGGCCTGCAGACGACGCAGGTTGCGGGGAACTACGTGTTCGGCGACTTTGGCGGCATGATCGCCTGGCTCGAGCCTGACGGCGCAGGCGGCTTCGACGTGCAGGAGCTCGTCGAGCAGGGCTGCACGCCGCCGGGTGCTCCGGGTGCGCTGCAAATATCGTCGTTTGCGCAGGACCTGGACGGCGAGCTGTACGTCCTCGACTACAACTCGGGGCAGGTACTGCAGCTCGCGTTCACCGAATAGCCGGATTCAGGCGGCGTCGCGCGCCTTCTTCGGGGCCTCGCCGGGCAGCGCGGGCTGGTTCTCCGCCGACCGCTGCATCACGCGGCGGTAAACGCCGCGGCCGGAATTGCGCCGCGTCATCACGAGTTGCCACAGGTGCAGCAGTTCGACGCCGAAGGCGGCCTTGCAGGACATGAGGTAATAGTTCCACAGGCGCCGGAAGCGCTCGTCGAAAGGCTTCGACGTCGGCAGGGCGCGGATGCGGTCCCAGTTCGCGTTGAAACGCTCGTACCAGGCCTGCAGGGTCGGCACGTAGTGGTGCCCGTAGTTCTCCCAGGCCTCGACCACGAACTTGCCTTCAGCGGCGTCCGATAGCTGGCTCATCGCCGGCGCCATGGAATTCCTGAAGATGTACTTCTCGATCCACGGGTCGACGACGGTCGTTTTTTCGCAATTGCCGATCGTATGCAGGAGGAACAGGCCGTCCGGCTTCAGCATCTGGTGCACGACGCCCATGATGGTCGGGTAGTTCTTGTAGCCGACGTGCTCGAGCATGCCGATGATCGAGATCTTGTCGAAGGGCGCGAGGTCCGAGTTCGGCAGGTCGCGATAGTCGAGCTTGCGGATGGTAACCGGCAGGCCCTTGGTGTACTCGACGGCGTACCGGATCTGCATGTCCGACAGGCTGATGCCGGTGACCTCGCAGCCGCGGGTCGCGGCCGCGTACTTGGCAAAGCCGCCCCAGCCGCAGCCGATGTCGAGCAGCCGGTCGCCCGGCTGCAGCTCGAGCTTGTCGCACAGCAGCTCCAGCTTGACGACTTCGGCGCGGTCGAGGTCGTCGGTGCCGTCGAAAAAGCAGCAGGTGTACTGGTTCCAGGGCCCGAGAAACAGCGCATACATGCGGTGGTCTAAGTCGTAGTGCTCCTCGGCCACGGCGCGCGAACGGCGCGGCGTCTGCAGGTTCGTGATCCGGGATTGCAGCGTCTTGAGGGCCCGGGCGGCGCGGACCAGCGGCTTGTTCTGCGCGTCGGCCGACAGGACGCGCCGGAACAGTTCGTCGAGCGCGTCGCAGTCCCAGTCGCCGTCGATATAGGACTCGCCAATGCCGAGCGAGCCGCGCAGCGCCCGGCGATAGAACCGGTCGCGGTTTACGCGGACGTCCCACGGCCGGTCGCCGTCGATCCGGATGCCGGAGCCCGCGATCAGGCTTTCGAACAGCGGCTTGAAGAGTCGGTTCGTCATGGCCAGACCGCGGCATTCTAAACCGGCGCGGGCGTAGAATGTTACGGCCCGGCCGCACCGGGCCCAAGGGAAGGGACATGGGCCAGTCGAAGGGATTTCTGCATGCCTGGGTCGTCGTGTCCGCGATGCTGTTGTTGCCGGCGGCCCGTGCCGAGACCCTGCCCGATGCGGATACGCGGGAAGTCCGGGCGTATACGCTGACGGAAACCGCGCTCGGCAAGTACGTCGACGCGACGCGCAAGCTGAGCGCGATACCGCTCGACTGCTCCGCGGAGGAGCCTGGCGTCGGCAGCCTCACGGATGCCGCAGCCAGGATCGACGCCGTGCAAGGCGCCAAGGCCGTGGTGCAGTCGGCGGGTCTCACGAGCCGCGAGTATGTGGTGTTCGCATTCTCGCTCATCGAGAACGCCTACGCGTCGTACGCGCTCGACCAGGCCGGCGGAAAGCTGCCGCCGGGCGTCTCCATGTCGAACGTCGAGTTCCTGCGCAACCATGCGGGCGTGATCGAGCAGCTCGCGAACGAGACCGAGGTTGCCGGCTGCGCCGAGGACGGCGGCAGCGGCCGCTGAATCTTTCATCCCCGCGCGAGGGGCAGTGCCGTCGATTCCTTGATCACCGTGACGACGATCGAGGAGTTCACCGACTGCACGTTCGGGATCTTCGACAGGTGGTCGAGGAAGAAAGCCTCGTACTCCTTGATGTCGTGCGTGACGATACGCAGGTGGAAGTCCCACTCTCCGGTGAGGGTGCAGCAATCGAGCACCTCGGGCCGGTCGCGGATGGCGCGCTCGAACTGGGCGAGTGCGTCGCGCCCCTGGGAGTTGAGGCGCACGTGCACATAGACCATCACGTCGAGGCCGAGCGCCGTGCGGTCGAGCAGGGCGACCCGGCGCTTGATCACGCCGACCTGCTCGAGTTGCTGGATGCGTCGCCAGCAGGTCGTGTTTGAAAGGCCGAGCTTGGAGGCGACATCGGCTGCGGACTGCGCGCCGTCCCGTTGCAGCTCATCGAGAATGCGCCGATCAGTAGCATCCAGATTCATGAAATAGTCCTTTCATTAAAAGCGCCATAACGATATGAGTATTTCACTTTTTTGCAGGACAGTACAAGAAATCCCCGTTCTGGCTCCTACGGCGCGTAGGATTGCCGATTGACCCCAGCCCCGCCTGCCGCGAGGGAGCCGATGGCCGCCGAATCACGACTGCACGTGCCAAAAACGCCCGCGCGTCCCGGCGACGCGCCCGATTTCAGCTATCTCAAGCTGTCGCCCGCCGGGAAGATCGCGCGCCCGGATGCCGGCAGCCCCGCAGGCGAGATCCGCCTATTGTCGGAGGGCCTCGTGCGCGTGCTCGACGAGCAGCATCGCGCGGTCGGGCCGTGGAATCCGCACCTCGAAGTCGCGGACCTGCAGGTCGGGCTGCGCCACATGCTGCTGACGCGGGTCTTCGACGATCGCATGCAGCGCATCCAGCGCTCAGGGAAGATTTCCTTCTACATGCGCTCCTACGGCGAGGAGGCCGTGTCGGTTGCGATGGCGATGGCGCTTCGCCCTTCCGACATGCTGTTCCCCTCGTACCGCAACCAGGGACTCTACGTCGTTCGCGGCCGGCCGATGCTCGACCTCATGTGCCAGCTGCTGTCGAACACGCGCGACATGTGCAAGGGACGGCAGCTCCCGGTCATGTACCACTGGCGCGACGGCAACATTTTCTCGATCTCCGGCAACCTCGCGACGCAGTTCCCGCAGGCGGTCGGCTGGGCGATGGCGGCGGCGATCAAGGGCCAGGACGACATCGCGGTCAGCTGGATCGGCGAGGGCTCGAGTGCCGAGGCGGATTTCCACCACGCACTGCTCTTCGCCTCGGTGTACAAGGCGCCGGTGATCCTGTGCGTGGTCAACAACCAGTGGGCGATCTCGACCTTCCAGGGCCATGCAGGCGGCGAGCGCCAGACCTTCGCGGCGCGCGGCCCGGGCTACGGCATCGCGGGCGTCCGCGTGGACGGCAACGATTTCCTCGCGGTGCACGCGGTCACCCAGTGGGCGGCGGAACGCGCGCGCACCGGCCGCGGCCCGACGCTGGTCGAGCACGTGACCTACCGTGCGGCCGCGCACTCGACGAGCGACGATCCGGCGCGCTACCGGCCCAAGGACGACTACGAGAAATTCCCGCTCGGCGACCCGGTCGAGCGCCTCAAGTCGCACCTGATCGGCCTCGGTGAATGGTCGGAAGAGCGCCACAAGTCCCTGACCGCCGAGCTCGAGGCGCACGTCGCCAAGTCGTGGAAGGAAGCGGTCAGCCACGGCACGCTCAACGAAGCGCCGCGCCTCGACCCGGGCCTGATGTTCCACGACGTGTTCAGCGAGATGCCCGAGCACCTGCGCCGGCAGGAAGCCGAGATGCGCGACGAATTGGCGGGGAAATAGCGCCATGGCGCAGATGAACATGATCCAGGCCCTGAATTCGGCCATGGACATCATGCTCGGCCAGGACCCGACGGTCGTCGTGCTCGGCGAGGACGTCGGCTATTTCGGCGGCGTGTTCCGCGTTACCGACGGCCTGCAGCGCAAATACGGCGAGAGCCGCGTGATGGACACGCCGATCTCGGAGGGCGGCATCATCGCGGCGGCGATCGGCATGGCTGTCAATGGCCTCCGGCCCGTCGCCGAGATCCAGTTCGCCGACTACATCTACCCGGGCTACGACCAGATCGTGAGCGAGCTCGCGCGCATCCGCTACCGCAGCGCCGGGGAATTCTCGGCGCCCGTCACGGTGCGCACGCCCTGCGGCGGCGGCATCCGCGGCGGACAGACGCATTCGCAGAGCCCCGAGGCGCTTTTCGCCCATGTCGCGGGTCTCAAGGTCGTCATGCCCTCGAACCCACACGACGCTAAGGGGCTCCTGATCGCGGCGATCGAGAGCGACGACCCGGTGATCTTCTTCGAGCCGAAACGCATCTACAACGGCCCGTTCGACGGCGACCCGCACAAGCCGGCCGTGCCCTGGAGCAACCACGAGAAAGGTGCGGTTCCGGACGGCCACTTCACGGTGCCGATCGGCAAGGCCGAGGTCGTGCGCGCGGGCAGCGACTTGACGATCGTGACGTATGGGACGATGGTTCACGTGAGCGAGGCAGCGGCCCGCGGCCTCGGACTGGATGCGGAGATCATCGATGTGCGAACGATGGTGCCGCTCGATGCCGACACGATCTGCAACTCGGTCGCGCGGACCGGGCGCTGCGTCGTCGTGCACGAGGCGACGCGCTTCGCCGGCTTCGGCGCGGAGCTTTCCGCCACCATCCAGGAAAATTGCTTCTGGAACCTCGAGGCCCCGATCCTCCGGGTCGCGGGCTGGGACACGCCATACCCGCACGCCTTCGAATGGGAGTATTTTCCCGGCCAGGCGCGCGTCTCGAAAGCCCTGAAGGCCGTCATGGAGGCTTCATGAGCCGCTACGTCTTCAAGATGCCGGACCTTGGCGAAGGCACGGTTACCGCCGAGGTCGTCGAATGGAAGGTCAAGGTCGGCGACTCGGTCACCGAGGACCAGGTCATCGCCGAGGTCATGACCGACAAGGCCGCGGTCGAGATACCGTCGCCCGTCACCGGCCGGGTGGTCTCGATCACCGGCCAGCCGGGCGAGATGGTCGCCGTGGGCTCGGAACTCATCGCCTTCGACACTTCGGGCGCAGCGCCTGCCGAGCCCGCGGCCGAACCCGCCGCGACGCCGCCCGCCGCGCCGAAGCCACAAGCGGCCGTTGCCGCGACGGCGCCTTCCGCCGCCCCGGGCGCCCGGGTCATGGCATCGCCCGCGACGCGGCGCAAGGCACACGGGGCGGGCGTTGACCTTGCGAGCGTTGCCGGCTCCGGTCCCGGCGGGCGCATCTCGGCGCAGGACCTCGAGTCGGTGATCGCCGGAAAGGGCAGCGCCGCAGCCCGGCCCGCGGCCTTCGCTGCGCGCAAGGGCGTGGAAGAAATCAAGATCATCGGCGTGCGGCGCGTGATCGCCGAACGGATGAGCGCGTCCAAGCGCAACATCCCGCACTTCGCCTACGTCGAGGAAGTGGACGTCACCGAACTCGAGGCGCTGCGCCAGTACCTGAATTCGCGCCAGGCCAAGGGCTCGCCGTCGCTGACCTACCTGCCGTTCCTGGTCGCGGCGCTGGTGCGCGTGCTGGAGCGGTTCCCGCAGTGCAACGCCGTGCACGACGCGGAGCGCAACCTGATCCTGCGCCATTCCGCCGTGCACGTCGGCGTCGCGACGCAGACGCCGGACGGCCTCAAGGTGCCGGTCGTCAAGCACGCCGAGGCGCGCTCGCTGCACGACCTCGCGGCCGAGATCCGCCGCGTGTCCGAGGCCGCGCGCAGCAACAAGGCCTCGCGCGACGAGCTCATGGGATCGACCATCACGGTCACCAGCCTCGGCAGGCTCGGCGGCATCGCCTCGACGCCCGTCATCAACGCGCCCGAGGTCGCGATCGTCGGCGTCAACAAGGCGGTCGAGCGTCCCGTCGTCATCGACGGAGCGATTGCCATCCGCCGCATCATGAACCTCTCGTCTTCGTTCGATCACCGCTTCGTGGACGGCTTCGACGCCGCGGCGATGATCCAGGCGCTCAAGGAAAAACTAGAGCATCCCGCCACCATCTTCATACAGGACTGAACGATATGAATGCACAGGCCATGCACAAGACGCACCCTTCGCAAGCCGCGGCCCGTCCCGCTTTCGGCACCGTGCTCGCGAGCCAGATGGCGGTGGTGAACTACAAGGACGGGCGCTGGACGGATTTCGAGATCCGCAAGTACGGGCCGCTCATGATGTCGCCTGCAATCCATGGCCTGCACTACGGCAGCGCCTGCTTCGAAGGCTTCAAGGCCTACCGCTGGGCGGACGGCAGCATCAACGTGTTCCGCATGGACAAGCACATCGCGCGCATGCAGAAGAGCGCCGAGTGCCTGGTGATGCCGAAACCGGACCCGGCGCAGCTCGCGAAGATGGTCGTCGGCGTCATCGACCGCGTGCGCGACGAGGTGCCCGAGGTCCCGGGCGCGCTGTACCTGCGGCCCACGCTGTTCGGCACCGGCGCCTCGATCGGCGGGGCTACCGCGCCCGCGACCGAGGCGATGCTGGTCGTGCTCGCGAGCCCGGTCTGGGACTATTTTGCGAACGGCGAGAAGCCGCTGCGCATCTACGTCGAGGAGAAGCTGACGCGCACGTCGACGCTCATGGGGCAGGTCAAGGCCGCGGGCAATTACGCGGCGGCGCTCGGCCCGACGCGTGCGGCGCGGCAGCAGCACCAGGCCGACCAGGTGGTGTTCTGCCCGAACGGCTCCGTTCAGGAGACCGGCGCAGCCAACTTCCTGCTGATCCGCGACGGCAAGATCCTGACCCGCAGCCTCGACACGCAGTTCCTGCACGGCGTCACCCGCGACTCGATCCTGACGATCGCGCCGCAGCTCGGCTACGCGGTCGAGGAACGCGAATTCAGCGTGGACGAGATGCTCGACTGGGTGAAGGACGGCGAGGCCGCGCTGTGCGGCACCGCGGCGGTGCTCTCGGGCGTCGGCACGCTGGTGCGCGAAGGCGGCCGCGAATACCCGGTCGGCAACGGGGAGATCGGGCCGAACGTCAGGAAGCTGCGCAAGGCGCTCGTTTCCATGCAGCGCGGAGAGATCCCGACACCCGCCGGCTGGATCACGCGGGTCTGACCGGCCCGCGGAGCGCGAGGTCGCGATGAAGGGCCGCACGCGCGTCAACCACCCGCCGGAAGCGCCGCTTCCGGCGGACAACCGGCCGCTGGTCGCGCCGATCCACCAGACCGTCAAGTTTGCCTACGACAGCCTCGAGGAGACGCTGCGCTTCAACCGCGGCGAACGCGAGGGCTACTTCTACACGCGCCGCGCGAACCCCACCACCCGCCAGCTCGAGCTGCTTCTCGCCGAGCTGCAGCAGCGCGACGACTGCATCGCCACCGGTTCCGGCGCGGCGGCGGTCGCGACCAGCCTGATCTCCCTGCTGCGCGCCGGCGACCACCTGCTTTGCTTCGTCGAGACCTACGGGCCGACGCTGGCGCTGATCCGTGGCACGCTCACCCGGCTCGGCATCGCACACACGATGCTCTCGGTCGAAGACGATGCCGGCATCGAGCGCGCGCTCGCCGAACGCAAGACCAAGCTCGTGTACTTCGAGTCGCCGACCAACCCGGTGACGCGCATCGCCGACATTGCGCGCATCACCAAGGCCGCGCACGCGGCTGGCGCGCTCACCGTGCTGGACAACACTTTCGCGGGCTTCCACAACCACGGCCAGTACGGCGTGGACGTCTTTGTGCACAGCCTCACCAAGTACGCCTCGGGCCACGGCGACGTGATGGGCGGGGCGATCATCGCGCGCGCGGACCTCGCCCGCGAGATCCGCCGCGAGGCCGTCCTGCTCGGGCCGTTGCTCGACCCGCATGCTGCATTCCTCGTCATGCGAGGGATGAAGACCTATTACCTGCGCTACGAGGCCCAGGCGGCCTCGGCGCTCGCGATTGCGCGCTTCCTTGCGGATCATCCGGCCGTCGGGCGTGTGCACTACCCGGGGTTGCCGGACCACCCGCGCCACGCGCTCGCCCGCGCACAGATGCGCGAGTTCGGCTCGATCGTTTCGTTCGACCTCGCGCGGGGCGCGGAGGCGGTGCGGCCGTTCGTGGACGCGCTCGAATTCTTCGCGATCACGCCGAGCCTCGGGTCGGTCGAGTCGCTGGTAATGCCGCCGCAGCTCCTGAAGGTGCGGGGCTTGCCGGCTGAGCTCCAGGCGATTTCGGGGATCGGCGACGGAACGGTGCGGCTGTCGATCGGCATCGAGGACACGGAAGACCTCATCGAGGACCTGGAGTCGGCGCTGGACAAGGTCGTCGACTGACGACGCGCTCCGACGCCTGGCTAAGCGTCTTCGTCCCGAGGGTCCGTTTTCTTGTCATTCCTGCGGCCGGGAACGAGCCAGCCAAACAAGAAACCTTCCAGGACGACACGCAGGCGGTCCCGCCAGGGAAGTGGCGCAGGAGTCGTGCCGGCATCGATTTGCCTGAAATCAGACAGCAATTCCAGGGCGTCGGCAGCGCGCTCTTCCGGAACCATGATGCTCTGCGTGTTGTAGTTCCCGATCTGGAGTCCGGGCAAGAGGCTGCCGAGATGACGACCATGAATGAACACCGGAATGTCGTGAGCCTCGAGCAGGGACGTCACGACGACAATCTCCGATTCCGATTGTGGGGACAGGACACGAACGAGAGCCATGGCGCCTAACCTCCGCGCATTCGCCGACGCGTCACTGACTGCTCCGACGCGTCGTTAGACGTCATTTCGCCACGGTGCTTCCGCAACAAGCCTTGTCGAGCTGGACAGGCGGACATTTGACGTCTCCAAAAGAACAGAACACGCAGCAGTCGCCTGGCAATGGTTGCAGCAGTGTCTTACAGCCGGTGCATTCGTAGAAGTAAATGCAAGCATCTGTCGGCATTTCTTCGGAAGCGGTGGTACCGCATTCTGGGCAGGTGATGTTCGATGTCAAAACGGCTTGCACGGCATGTCCTCACGCACCAGCGAGGCAGCCTGATTACTGGATCAGCCCTGCAAAGAGTTCCGGCTTCATCGCGATGACCAATGCGATCATGCCGCCGATGGCCAAACCGATAAACGTGCCGGCAACCACGCCGCGCGCAAGCATCTTTTTTTCGCCGCTTGTCAATTCACACCTCCAAAGGCTAGCGCTGATCAGTGTCCAATGTCTCTCCGATCGAGCGGGCCGCTCCAACGCATAGTTAGACCGCATGAGCTCATAGAGTGCCGTCAGGCAGCAGCCATCGCCTCCACCTCTAATTTCCATCTATGGTCCAGCAACTGGCAGCAGATTACTGTAGATGCGGGTCGGTGCTCACCGAGGTGCTTTACTCTCATGCGGACGTTTGCTTCGTCGAGACTCGGATCGGCGAGGTAAGTTCTCAAGGAAATCAAGTTCTCGATCGTCATCCCGGCACTAGCAAGGACTGCCTTCAGGTGGGCCCAGATCTGATCTGCCTGATCCTCAAACGACTCGGGCATGGTCGTCCCATCGGACAGGTAACCATTCAAGCCGCTGATAATGAGGACGCGTGGCTGCCCACGTATCTCTACCGCATGGCTATACGACTCGTATGGGGGGAATACCGAGGAGGGATTGTGTTGCACGATGGGCATGCTCTTCGATCTCCGGTGAAATTACGTAGGCCTCGCCTGATGCCGTCTAACGTTCGCGTTGAGCGGGCCGCGCGCGGCGCGCTCGCTTGAGTCTTTCACGGACCGTTCCAACGCATAGTTAGGCGTCGCTGGAGTCCGGATATCGGCGTCTGACCTCAGCGACCGACCCGGCAATGAGTGCCTCAAGGACCTTGACATCGAGGTCCACCAGGCGCTTGAAGTACAGGCAGGACTTGCCCATCTTGTGTTTCCCGAGCCGGGCCAGGAGCTCGGCTTGCCCAGGGTCGTCTACGCCAAGGTAGACGACGAGTTCCCTGCCGCGGACTGCGAAGCCAGCAAGCGGTGCGTCGCCTGCGTGACCACTCTCGTACCTGTAGGTGTATGAGCCATAGCCAACGATGCTTGGCCCCCACATATATGCCTGCTGCTTCGTAACCCGCTTGAAAATGGCCATGATTGCCTTGCAGTCCGCCAGCTGCTCGGGGCTGGCTCTGGACGCGAGGTACGCGCCGATGCTCGCGCCCGTGGGTTTGGTTTTGGTCTCAGCCATTGGAAGTTCCTGATTAGCGGGGAGCGCAGTGCCGGTGATGAGAGCGACGCCTAACGT
>DATMEC010000279.1:0-3004 GCA_035557125.1 Steroidobacteraceae bacterium | reverse complement strand
TCGCGCTGCCGAGCCGCGACGGCACCACCGACCTGCGCGACGCGAGCGACGCGGCGCTCGAGCTCGCGGACGCGCTGGTCGCGGAACCGGCCGAGCGCCAGGGCATGGTGGAGGCGCTGCTCGGGCTCGAGCGGCGCCGGGTCGAGGACGTGATGGTGCCGCGCAGCGAGATCGACGCCATCGACATCGCCGCGGACTGGGACGAGATCAGTCGCCGCCTGCGCGAGACCGCGCACACGCGCATGCCGCTCTTCGACGGCGACCTCGATCGCGTGCACGGCATCGTCCACATGCGGCTCGTCGCCAACGAGCTCGCCTCGGGCCGCCTCAATCGCGAGCGGCTCAAGGAGATCGCGACCCGCCGCGAGGCGTTGTTCACCCCGGAGGGCACGACGCTCTACGAGCAGCTGCTGCGCTTCCGGCGCCTGCGCCGTCGGATTGCCTTCATCGTGGACGAGTACGGCGACCTGCAGGGCCTCGTGACGCTCGAGGACATCCTCGAGGAGGTCGTCGGCGAGTTCACCACCCAGGCCGAGCCGCCGCTCGGGGGCATCGACGCGCGCGTCGACGGCAGCCACGTCGTCCCGGGTGGCCTGTCGCTGCGCGAGGTCAACCGGCGCCTCGGCGCGGACCTGCCGCTCGACGGGCCGCGCACGCTTTCGGGCCTCATCGTCGAGCAACTCGAGGCGATACCGGAGCCCGGCGCCGTGCTGCGTGTCGGCGCGGTTTCGATCGAGGTGCTGCAGGTCGCCGGCAATGCGGTGCGCACCGCGCGCCTCTCCATCCGTCCCGGGGAAGCCTGAGTTCAGCCGAACGCATCGATGGCGTCGGTGACCTTCGCGCAACCCTTGACGGCGATGCCCTCCAGCGCCTGCCGCGGCACGTTGGCGAGCGGCACGATCGCGCGGCGGAAGCCGTGCTTCGCGGCTTCGCGCAGCCGTTCCTCTCCGTAGGGCACCGGGCGGATCTCGCCCGTGAGGCCGAGCTCGCCGAACACCACGAGGTCCTGGGCCAGCGCCCGGCCGTTGAGGCTCGACAGGAGCGCCGCGACGATCGCGAGGTCGGCGGCCGTTTCGGCGAGCCTGACGCCGCCGACGATGTTGACGAACACGTCCTGAGCGTGGAGCGCGACGCCCGCGTGCCGGTGCAGCACGGCGAGGAGCAAGGCCACCCGGTTCGCCTCGAAGCCGACCGCGACCCGGCGCGGGTTCGCGAGCGGGCTCGCATCGACGAGGCCCTGCACCTCGATCAGCATCTGCCGCGTGCCCTCGCGCGCAACGGTGACCGCGGAACCGGGCACGGGATCCTGGCCGCGCGCGAGGAAGATCGCGGAGGGGTTGCGCACCTCGCGCAGGCCCCGCTCTTCCATGGCGAACACGCCGATCTCGTTGGCTGCGCCGAAGCGGTTCTTGACCGCGCGGATCACGCGGAAGCGGCTGCCGGAATCGCTCTCGAAGTAGAGCACCGTGTCGACCATGTGCTCGAGCACGCGAGGACCCGCGATCACCCCTTCGCGCGTCACGTGCCCAATCAGGAGCACCGACGTACCCGTCGACTTGGCATGGCGCACGAGGCTCGCCGTCGACTCGCGCAGCTGCGTCACCGCGCCGGGCGCTGCGTCCACGTCGGCGACCGACATGGTCTGTATCGAGTCGATCACGAGGACAGTTGCGCCGGTGTCTGCCACGGCGGCAAGAATGCGCTCGAGCGCGGTCTCGGCGACGAGCTTGAGCCCCGCGTTCCCGACGCCCAGCCGGCGCGCGCGCTCGGCCACCTGCCGCACGGATTCCTCGCCGGTCGCATACAGCACGGCCTGCCCGCCCGCGAGCCCCGCGGCGCATTGCAGGAGCAGCGTCGACTTGCCGATGCCCGGCTCGCCGCCAATCAGCGTCACCGAACCCGGCACGAGCCCGCCGCCGAGGACGCGATCGAACTCGGCGAAGCCCGTGGCCATGCGCGTCTCGGGCTCCGTCACGAGTTGTGCGACGACCGCCGGACGCTCGCCGCCCGTCGATTCCCTGCGGCCACCGCCGCGCACGCGCGCCTCCGAAAACGGAGCGAGCGTGTTCCATTCGCCGCAGGTGGGGCACTGGCCGCTCCACCGCGGCGCATCGGCACCGCAGGATGAACAGACGAAAACCGTGCGCGGCTTGGCCATGGGAACAATCTAGCACGCGAAATGCGGCCGATCGGCCTACGGAGGATTGCGGTGCAGGTCGCGGTTTCGGCGATAAGCGATTGAAATACCGGCCTGTCCCCGTATCGGCGCGCGCGAGGCCCGTTTATGATTCGCCGGTCAGGGGTGGAAACGGACCGGTCCTCGCATGGCTGACGATTCCAGTCGCGGCGGATGGCTGCGAGGTCTTGCCGGCGGTTCCGGCAAGAAATCAGCGGACGAGAAACTGCGCATCGGCAAACCGCTCTCGGTTGCGGTCGCCGCAAAGACTCCCGTGGCGTCGCAGGCGTCCGCGAATCCCGGTTCGCGCGGCGCCCAGTTCCGCCCCGGACAGCTCTTTCACCACTATCGCCTCCAGCAACAGCTCGGCCGTGGCGCGACCGCGACAGTTTATCGTGCCGTCGACGAGCGCACGAACGCCGTCGTCGCCCTGAAGCTGCTGTCGCTCGCCGAAGACTGGCCGGAAGACCTGCTCGACGAGGCGAAGCTGCGCCTGCTGCGCGAGGCCGAGGCCGCGGGTTCCCTCGCCCACCCGGACATCGTCGAGATCCGCGAAGCCGGCGAGCACGAGGGCCAGGTCTATATGGCGATGGAGTATGTCGAGGGCGTCAACTTCGCGACGCACGCGACCGAAGGCCGTATGCTGCCGCCGCGGCTGGTGTGCGAGATGTGCGCGCGGGTTGCCGACGCCCTGTACTTCGCGCACCAGCGCGGCGTCATCCACCGCGATATCAAGCCGGCCAACATCGTCTTCGACCAGAAGAACCGCCGCGTGCGGGTCATGGATTTCGGCGTGGCGCGGCTCGAGAACAGCCGGGCGACGCGAAC